>JBHIWP010000025.1:0-31011 GCA_041987425.1 Promineifilaceae bacterium (SeqCode)
GTTTCAGGCTTATCGAGATGGTCAGTCTGAAATTTACACCATGAACAGCAACGGTACGGCTCAAACTCGTCTTACAACTAACGGTGCATATGAAGGCATGCCATCCTGGTCGCCTGATGGGCAGAAGATTGCTTTTGTCTCTAATCGTTCTGGCGGCTACCGAATTTACGTCATGAATTCACAAAACGGTAGTGGCCAAACGCAGCTTACCAACCAGGCTTACAGTTTTAACCCAACCTGGTCACCAGACGGAAAGCAAATGGCATATGATGCTGATGGTGACGGAGATGGCTGGCAAGACTTGTGGGTAATGAATATAGATGGAACCAACCAACACGTTGTTTATAATCCTCCGGGTCAGGTAGATGCTTGGGCTAGAAGCTGGTTTGGTGAATATGTAATAGCATTTACCGAAATATCCTTTACTTCGTATCAAGGGAACTGGTATTGGACCCAAGCATTTGCCTCTTACACAAATTATAATTCTGCTTATCCAAGTAAATTTAGTCCAAGTAATAACACTGACTGGAACCCCGATTGGCAAAGTTCAGATGCAATAGCACCAATTAGTAGTGTCTCTACAGCACCTCTGTTTGTTCAACAAAACGGAAATGATCATTATTCTTTAGCTTCATTATGTTGGAATGTTTATGATACTGGTGGCTCCGGTCAACATGTTGTTGAAGTTGAATACCGCCATGAGAATGATGAGGATTGGACTTTTCACAGCAATGTTTATGTTGATGAGATTTCGTGCGGTGGCCACTTGCCAATGATAGTTAATGACAGTCGTTTCGGTTGGTTTGAATACCGCGGCCGCGCTTATGATTATGCTTTCAACTTCGAACCGTGGCCTTCTCAACCTCAAATTAAGACGTTGGTTTATGAATGGCGCATAGACACTACCACGCAGGATGTCCGAGGCAATTATCTGGAGAATGTTGATATTACGGCCGCAAACTTGCTGCATCAAACGGCTAATCCTGAACTCAATGAACAGGTATTTTATTTTCCCGAACCTGCTCAGCCGACTATTGGATGGTCAAGCGATGGATTTTTGACACTGCCAGATACAACTCACACTCTATTGAATGAATATTTGGTGGAAACAGATATCTACTTACCGGCGGCTGACAACCTCCTCAATGATTGGGGTTTTGAAAGTAATAATCTATCATTAGCCTGGGGAGGGAATTCCGCTGCGGCGTTTGGTGTGTATCATTCAGGGGAAGTAGCTGCTCCCTTTGATGCCACGCACCGGGCAATCTCGCAAACGGTTACTATTCCGAGCGACATGATAAATCCAACGCTTTCTTTTCTTCACCGGGCTAAATTTGGTGAGGAAAATGTCGTTGTGACTATCTCAGATGACCTATCATCAACTCCATTTACTTTTGCCACAAAGTTTAATTGGCAGCAAAATTGGATTGATATGAGTCCCTGGCTTGGTGAAACTGTGACTATCACTTTCAGTAATGAAACACCTAATGACTCGTTCTATGTAGACGAGGTTACGCTTAGTTCGGCTCATCCCAACGTATGGATCGATTTAAAAGGGGATTTGGCGGCAAGGCCCGGAGAGCAGGTGACTTATGAAATTAGCTTTGGCAACAATACAAACCTTGATGCCCAATCTAACACGGTCACCCTGACGCTACCCACTCATGTCAATTATGTCACCGCGACCATACCGCCGACTGTAAACGGCAGTGTGTTGACTTGGGAAATTGGCGATTTGCTGGCTGAATCAAGTGCTTCATCAATTATTGTGACCACAACCGTTAAAGCTTCGGCACCGTTACGCACAATGATTGAGGCACAGGTGACAATTGATTCAGCAACGCCAGAATTAGTTTTGGAAAATAATACGGCCGTAGCCTCAACCTTTGTCGGTGAGTTAATACATTTACCGCTGGTTGCGCGATAAAGTCGCTACTGTCCCAATTCCTGGGTCCACAGCCAGTCGGTGACGTACTGTACGGCCGAACGCAGGTAGCGGCGGTAGGTGCTGAAGGGTAAGTCCAGTAGTTCGGCCGCTTGCTCTTGAGTAGCGGCGGGCTGAAAGTAGGTGTGGTGCAGCGCGCGGTACCATTTGAGCTGTTTGGGATGCGTCTGCATGGTTTGTGCCCCGGCGGTGAGCAAGTTTCGCAGCTTCTCTACTCGAACGGCTTTATTGGCGTTGCCTCCGGCGGCGTTAACAAGGCAGCGGCTTTCTAACAAGGGATTGTTTTGCAGGGCAACCTCGTTGGTAAAATCTCGCAGGGCATCATGCACGGCACTGGTGAAACTGTTTTCATCCATAATGGGCAGCTGGACGGGCAGGTTGGCGGGGACGGCCGTTTTCATCTGCATCCCCGTTTCTTGCTCTGCCATATTCGCCAGCCAGATCAGCGGAGGAACCGTCCGCCAGTCGTGCCCATAAACGCCAAATGTGCGGTCCCCAACCGTAAAATCAGCCTCCGGCAGGCGATGCAGATCGGCAAAGAGAAATACGGCCGTCCATAAATCTGGCTCGGCGCAGGGCAGCAGGGTAAACGCCAGGCCCGGCGTCGTGAGATAATGCTGCACCATGTTTAGAAAGATGCGGCTTTGCACCGGGGAAACAGTCTGGTAGCTATCTTTTGCCATCCAGAAGCGGAACAGCGTGGCGGTTTCTCCGGGGCGCAGGGGAGCGTGTTGAGCCAGATAGTCCCAGGCAGCAACCGTGGCCGGGTCCAGGGCGCGATCTGCCGCGCTGCACTTTTCCAGGGAGAGCAGCAGCAGCAGTCCCTGAAGCGTGCCGTCTGCCTGCCGCAGCACCACCATCCCTTGCGGCTGCCTGTCTAACCAGTGGGCGGCCAGTTGAACGGCCGTTTCTCCTTCATGCTGCCTGATGATTGCCAGCAGCGCCTCTCTGTCTGTTTCCTGATAGCTGTCCGTAAACACCGTGCCTGTAGATTGCCAATCAAAATAAGCGCGAATGATGGGATTGTCCCGGTGCAAAAAGATATAGTCAGCCAGAATTTGCCGCTGCTGCTGGGCGTCTCGCTCATGAAAGCTCTGCACGTAGAAGTTGCGCGCCAGCCCGTGCAGCTCTGCTTGCCGCGCCGGATTGCGCCAGCGCAAATCGGCGGCCAGTGCCTCGCGCGCCAGATCATGCGGATACAGCCCGCGACGGTCGGCATCAATAAATGAGAGGCTGCGCAGCCATTCAAAAATGGGGTGCGGATCGGCCACTTGCAGCATGGCTGCCAGCAATGGCTCGTTGAGCAGCCGCACCTGGGAACACGCCTCCAGCGCGGCCCGATGCTGCGCGCTGGGCGCTTCCTGCATAAACTGCTCCATCAGCGTTTTGATGATGTTGGGTGCATTTTCGGGCCGGAAGTCAATGGTGGGCTGCTGGGCAAACACATCGGCAACCAATGATAGCGCCAGCGGATGGCCGTGAGTGAAGTTTAAGATGGTTTCATGCTGCCGGGCGGGAACCTGGCGCCGCAGCAAAAAGGCGCGGCTTTCTTCATGGCTTAGATTTTTAATAGGCAAGACGCGCATTAGCTGCTGCCATCCGGGATCGGTGCGCCAGCGCAGGGAAGGCGGATTGCGCCCGGCAATCACCACAAAGACGTTGTGCGGCAGCTGGGGTAAAAAGCTGTCCTGCAGCCATCCGTCCAGCGGAAACAGCATTTCGGCCGTGTCGATAAGGATGACGCTACGGCCGTCTTGCTGCTCCAGCGTAGAAAGCAGTGTCTGCGCATCTGGCGCGGCGACGAGCTTTTGCAAGGCGGTGAGGAAGTTGTCTGGATTGGCATCCAGGGAACGGCCGTCTAACTGAAAAACAGCAGCGTTCAACTGGGCAGCAGCATGGGAAAACTCACGCAGCAGGCTGCTCTTTCCCACACCACCTGGCCCAAACAAGTAGAGAACAAAAAACGGCATTTCTGCCGCAGCCAGGGCAGAGCGGAACAGTTCGCGCTCACTTTGCCGCCCCACAAACTGCTGCCGTCGAGCTGCTTTCAGCCGGTCCATCAATGTTTCAGACATCGTTTTCTCTCCGGAGAAAATAACCGAACCTACAGCCTGGTCGGTTGGGAAGACTCATTTGGCTTTGTTTCGCGGGCCGTGCACCTCAAAACAAGCCATACAAACCTACCAATTTTCCACTATTTTCTCTGGCACTGGAACCACAGCAAGAGCAAAGGCAACCGCCTCAGCCAGGGACATCCTTTTGCCTTCTTGCCAGCAGGCATCATAAACCGCTTCATCCAGCGCCGTCTGAACCGTTTTGTTTAGTGCATTATACTCTTCTCGCAGCCAGACCTGCGGCACGACCCCGGTTTCTGCCAATGTTCCTTCCCAAAATCCAATGAGGCAAGCCGCCTGCCTAAGGTTCTCCTCTCGAACTGGCTCCTGATTGGCGGCCACAGAAGCGAGTCCATAAAGATTGTGCATATTGTGGCTGTGATCGCCAATTTCCTGGTTCAGGCGCAGGCTGTTGGCATAGAACTGGGCGGCCTGACGATACATTTTTTGGGCGGAGGCCACATCCCCCATGCCAGACAGGACGCTGACCACGCCCCACTTGTCCCCGACCTCTTGCCGCAGCGCCAGTGCCTGGGAGTAATATGCCTGCGCCTCGTCGTAACGTTCCAGGTCAAGGGCTACGACGCCCAGGTTTTTCAGTGGATAGGCCATGGCTCGCTTGTCGCCAATCTCTGTGTTGATGTGCAGGGCCTCTTTGTACAGCCTGGTTGCCTTTTCATAGTCGCCAACGTCACGAGCCAGGATGCCCAGGTTGTTGAGAGAAGCGCCAACTCCGGCACGATCGCCAATCTCACGGCGGATGGTGAGCGCTTTTTCGTAATGGGTTCGGGTAGTGTCTACGTCGCCCCGGTAAGAAGCCAGGATGCCCAAGTTGTTGACGATGGAAGCGATTTTTACCTTGTCGTCGAGCGCTTCGCTGTGTTTAAGGCTCTCTTCATAGTGCTGTTGAGCCTGATCGTAGTTGCCCTGGTCAAAGACCGTGCGGCCGAGGTGGTTGAGGGTAGCGGCAATTCTTCTTTGGTCATTTAGCTCTTGAGCCAGTGTCAGGCTTTGGTGGAGTGCAGCTTCGGCCAGGCTGTATTGTGCCAGGTAGTAGTGGCAATCGCCGGTGACGGTTAGCGTGTCGCACAGGCCCTGGATGTCGGCAACGGCCGTAAAAATCTGCTGTGCTCTGGCTAAAAATTGCAGAGCTGTAGGAAAGTCACTGCGCCCGTGCCACAGCCTCCCTAGCTGAAGACAACAGCGCGCTATGCCGTGCCTGTCAGGCAGACCTTCGGCCAGGGCCAGCGCTTCCTGCAAGAGCTGCTCAGCCGCATCCAGGTGGCCTACAAAGTGAAGCACATCGCCCAGCTTTACAAGCGTAGAAACGCGCTGCGATTTTCCGTCCTCTAACGCCAGCAGTTGGGTATAAAAATCAATGGCGGCCTCGTTAGCAAAGCTGGTTTGGGCCGTTTCTCCGGCCAGCCGCAGGTAGTGGCGCTGTTTCTCTTTTTGCGTGGTTTGGCCAAAGTGGTGGGCCAGACGGCCGTAATGCAGCGTCAGGTCATCACGGTAGACCACCTCGATGGCGCCGCCAATTTGCAGATGGCGGCTGCGCTTCTCCGCGTCGTCCAGTTCAGCCAGCAGACCTTCGCGCAGCTTGTCGTGGCTGAACTGCCAGTGCAGGCCGCCATCGGGCCGTTCCAACACGGCCGCATTGGCGCAAATCGTTAGCCAGTCGTCCAGCTTCGTGCCGGGAAAGAGATGCGCCAGCAGCAGCAAATCAACTTGCCGCCCGGCCACGGCGGCCATTTGCAGCAGCTGCTGGGCGGCTGGCGACACGCGCCGCAGACGACGCTGGACCATGCGCTGCATTCCGCCAGCAAAAACAGTCAGGGGCAGGGGGGCGTCGCTGATCTGGTCTAGCCGCCCGGTGGTTTCAGCCAGCGTGCGCATCACCTCGATGATGAAAAAGGTATTGCCTTCCGTTTCGCGCTGCAAAAAGTTAATGAGCTCTGGCCGACGGCCGTTTTCACCCAAAACGGCCGTACACAAGTTTGCTACCTGCTGGCTGGGCAGTCGAGCAAGCGGTAAAACGGTAAAGTCAGACAGCTGTTGGGGCAGATTGGGCCGTTCGCCAGGGCGGTAGCTGCCCACAAGCAGCACGGCCGCATGGGGGCACAGCCGGGCAACGGCGTTGAGCAGTTCCAGGCTGGGCGCATCTAGCCAGTGCAAATCCTCCAGCAGGAGCAGCAGCGGCTGCTGGCGGCTGGCACGGCGCAATAGATCGGCCACCGTGAGGTGCAGGCGCGTTTGCATCGCCCTGGCCTCAATGGGCGGTGCCTGGGGAATGGGGCGTTCTAGCAAGCTTTCAATATCGGGCACGATGGCCCGCAATACGGCCGCTTCCAGATTGTCTGGCTGGGCCAAGAGTAGGAACGGCCGTAGCAAATCGCGCCACAAATGGTAAGCGCCGCCGTCGGGGTTTGCCAGGCCGCGCACTACAAAGATGCCCTGTACCAGCGCGCGCGTGCGCAGCTCTTGCAGCAGGCGCGTTTTGCCAATGCCGCTCTCGCCGCGCACCAGCCAGGCGCTGCCTTCCTGGCTGGCGGCTGCTTGCAGGGCGGCTTCCAGCCGGGTCATTTCGGCTTCGCGGCCAATAAAGGGTGCGGCCTGTAGAAAGCTGTCGCGGGTGGCTTCGGTTTCAGGGGGCACAGCCCGGCCAGCTGCCTGGCAAAAGGCTTCTATGGCAGCGGTAGCGCTGGCGAATCGTTTCTCAGGGTCTTTGGACAGGGCCGTTTGCAAAACGGCCGTAACTTCCGGCTCTATCTCTAGATATTCAAAATCTGGTTCGAGGTGCAAGATGGCATCGGCCAGATTGCCGCTTTGGCTAAAGGGGTGCCAGCCAGCAAACAGCTCATAGGCCATTACACCCACGGCAAACAGGTCAGAGGCGACGCTGGGCGGCTCGCCGCGCAGCAGCTCTGGGGCCATGTAGGCCAGCGTGCCAGAAGGAGCTTCGCGCTGATCTGAAATGGTTGCCAGACCAAAATCGAGCAGTTTTAGCTGCTGGTTGCTTACAAGCACGTTGCCTGGCTTGAGGTCACGATGAATGATGCCCCGCCGGTGAATGTAGACCAGGGCTTGCAGCAGCTTGAGCAGTAGCTCCAGCTTGGCCGGAAAAGAGAGGAATTGGAAGGCATCGTTGAAGGGGCGAGCGTCCGGCAGCAGTTCCATGGTGAAGTAAGGCTGCTGTTCGTCGTCGAAGCCGTAGTCCTGCACGGCGATAACGTGGGGGTGGCGCAGCGTGGCCAGCGCCTGGAACTCACGGGCGAGCGTCAGGCGCAGCTCTGTGGCGGCAGGCTGCATGGGGAAAGTGAGGACGCGTTTGAGTGCGGCCGTTTGCCCGGTAAGCTGATCATAGGCGCGAAAAACTGCACCCATGCCGCCTGTTCCCAGGCGCTCCAATAGGTGATAACGATTGCCGAGTCGTGCTGTTGGTGGCGCAAGCATCTGTCATCCTCATCCCAGATTACGGAAACCTTGCGAGCTCAAGCATAGGGTCATTATACAGGAGGATGGTCTGAAGTTGAACACAATTTGAACAAAGAATGCTCTGGAAGTTGACCGGCGGGCCAGATTACGCTTAGTGCATTGTGAGCAATGTATTGGTTTCTTAAGTAGGAGGTTTGTAGTGGAACAGCAAAGCGTAGAAATGATTGCCGGGTTTGGGTCGAGCCTTATTTTCATTATGAGTAATTTTCCCATGATTGCCAAAGCTGTGCGCACGCGTAATTTGCAGTCTTACAGCCTGAGCCAGATTGCGATGGCAAATTTGGGGAACCTGCTTTACTGGCTTTATGTGGTGGGGCTGCCGCTGGGGCCTGTCTGGTTTTTGCATGGGTTTAATACGGCCGTTGCCGTGTTGATGTTGTCGCTTTATCTGACCTATGAAACGCATGCTGGTACGGCCGTTGCCCAACGCTTATCTCATTGGCGAAAAGAGGCTGACCTGCTGCGAATGCCGCTCATTTTTGGCCTATCCAAAGAAAGTTGAGCAAAAAGTGAACAGGTTCTGACCTGGAGGTTGGCCACCGGCTGGCTGTAAATTATCGCCATTCTAAATAGATGGAGGCGTAACATGATTGGGTTAGATGAAAATGTTCAGGTCGTGCAGGATTTGTATGCAGCGTTTGGGCGGGGAGACATCCCTGGGCTGATGGAGCTGCTGGCCGAAGATGTCGATTGGTACTTCAACAGCAGTTCAGAAGCCATCCCCTTTGCCGGAAGCTGGCAGGGGCATGACGGGGTGATGACGTTTTTCCGCAAGGTGGCCGAAACGTGTGAGATCCTGGCTTTTGGTCCTAACGAGGTGATTGCCATGGGCGAGCACGTGCTGACGCTGGGTCATGAGCGAATCCGCATCCGGGCCAACGGCCGTGAATTTGAGGCGGACTGGGCCCACCTGTTTACGGTGCGGGCGGGCAAAATTGTTCGTTTGCGCGAGTTTTATGATACGGCCGTCATGGCCAAAGCCTTTTTGGGCAACTGATGTTACAGGCACAAAAACCTAGGATTTGCTGACCTCTGAAAATAGTCTCAGGTCTTGCGAAAACCCTTAGGGTGTCTACCACATGAGTTAGGTAATTATTTCTTTATGACGTCACGGACATAAAAGACCGTGACACAAAAACAACACTTTTCGTGGAGGTTAGTATGTACAAAAAACGAGTTTGGTTAATTGGTTTGGTTTTACTGGCATTGGTTGCTTTGGCCACCGTGGCTGCTCAGCGAGTGGGCAGCGAAGCGCTGGTGGGTTCCTGGCAGGTGAATGTTACGGAATCCGCTGGCGGACTGCCGCCGTTCCAGGCTTTGCAGACCTTTCATACCGGCGGCACGCTGACGGAAACGTCTAGCCTGTTGGGTAAAGGTGAGGAAGGCCCGGCGCATGGCGTTTGGAACGGCCGCGGCCGCGACTACACGTCCACCTTCCAGCTGTTTGTCTTCGACCCGGACGGTAATGCCGTTGGGATGGTTCAGGTGCGGTCGGCCATTACCCTGGAGAGCCAGGATCATTTCACCGCCACCTATGCCGTTGATTTCATTGCCCCAGACGGCACAGTTGAGGCCGGTATCGACAGCGGCACCTATGAAGGGACGCGCCTGGCCGTGGTTGGCCCCTAAAAATAGACAGAAAGTGAATAAAAAGTGACCTGTTAATTGAACGGCCGCTGCCTGTATTCTGGCAGCGTAAGACAGAAATATGGCAAACGGCCGTTCCCGTCAAGAAGATAACTATTTTTTTCAAGGAGAATATGATGTCCACTCAACAACTAAAATCAGCGGTACAGACTTTAATTGAAAAAGGTTTAAATCAACAAGATCTGAGCGCCTTTAACGACTACTATGCCCCCAACGCCATAGACCATGCACTGCCGCCAAACCTGCCCCCAGGCCTGGAAGGACGCAAGCTGTTCGCTTCTGCCTTTCTCTCTGCTTTCCCAGATATCCATGTCCACATCGAAGATTTAATTGCCGAAGGAGATCGCGTCATGACGCGCTGGTCGGCTCACGGCACGCACCGGGGCGAACTGATGGGCATTCCCCCCACTGGGAAAACCGTCAACTTTACCGGTATTGCCCTGGACCGCTTTGAAAACGGCCGTTCCGTGGAGCACTGGGAAGAAATCGACCAGATGGGACTTTTGCAGCAGCTCGGCATCAAGCAGGGCGCCTAAGCTCTAAAGTAACTTTGTTATTTACATAATCTGAGTATTACGGAGAGCGAAATGCTTACAGAAACAAATAAAGCCATTGTGCGCCGGGGGTTTGAAGAAGGTGTCAACCAGAAAAAACCGGCCGTTTACGACGAAGTTATTGCCGCCAACTACGTTAACCATAACCTGCCGATGCCCGTGCCTGGCCCGGACGGCTTCCGGCAAATGTTGGGCCAGTTCCAGGCCGGTTTCCCCGATATGCAGGTAACCATTGAAGATGTATTGGCCGAAGGGGATAAGGTAGCCACGCGCGGCTATTTTACAGGCACGCATCTGGGTGAGTTTAATGGATTTCCACCCACCGGCAGCGCGGTGAAGGTGCGCTACCTCGACGTTTGGCGCATTGAAAACGGTACGGCCGTTGAGAATTGGGTCCAGATGGATCTGATGGGAATGATGCAGCAAATCGGCGTGAGTGTCGCCTAGGAATCACCAGTAACTTCAGATTGGTTCAATCACCGAGATTGAACCAACTTTTTCACAAGGAGAATAAATCATGTCAATTGAACAGAACAAAGACAATGTCCGCCGCATTTTTGCGGCACTGAATGAAAAGGATTTGGACGGCGTTATTTCTTACTACACACCCGACTGCCGATTTCACGGCTGGGGGCCGCAGACGTTGACCACGGATGGCTATAAAGCGAACATGTCGGGCCTGTTGGCTGCGTTTCCCGACTCGCATTTCCAGATGAATGACGTCATCGCAGAGGGGGATCGCGTTGTCGTTCCTCATACTTTGCGTGGCACGCATCAGGCCGATTTTCAGGGCGTTCCGGCTTCCGGCAAATCGATTGCCATTGATGCCATTGTTATTTTCCGCCTGGAAAACGGCAAGCCGGCCGAATTGTGGCTTAGCGCTGATTTTCTGGGAATTTTGCAGCAGATTGGCGCCATTCCGGTGCCGCAAGAAAAATAACTATTTGGTGGGTGGCTATGTGGCGTGGGTAACGGCCGTTCCCCACGCCGCACGCGCATCCGGAGGAAAACATGATGAACAAAAACAGTAATTATCAACAGGCAATTGTGTTAGGCGGCAGCCTGGCGGGGTTGTTAACCGCCCGCGTACTCAGCAACCACTTTGCGCAGGTCACTATTTTGGAACGGGATCCCGTGGCCAACCAGCCGCAGGCGCGCAAGGGTCAACCGCAGGCGCGGCATTTGCATGGCTTGCTGGCCACCGGCCTACAGGTAATGAGCCGCTACTTTCCTGATCTGCGCCAGGCGCTAATTGATAATGGCGCGGTCGTCACGGACTTTGCCGAATCAATGCAATGGTACAGCTACGGTGGCTATCGCCGGCGTTTCAAAATGGGCGAGGAGGCTACCCTAATGAGCCGCCCGCTGCTGGAGCATCTGGTGCGAGAGCGCGTGTTGGCCATGCCTAACGTCACGTTTATCGATAACTGTGGCGTCCTGGGGTTAGTTACGGCCGTTTCCGGTGAGCAAATTACCGGCGTGCAGGTGGAATATCGCGACGGCCGACGGGCCAACGAGCTGCTTACGGCCGGGTTGGTGGTAGACTGCACCGGCCGCGGCTCGCGCACGCCCCGCTGGCTCATAGACCTGGGCTATGCCGCTCCGCCCGAATCTGAAGTAAAAGTGGACGTAGGTTACGCGACCCGAGTTTATCGCCGTGATCCGGCTGACCCGCGCGGTAAAGAGTGGATGCTGATTACGCCCGAAGCGCCCAAAGAAAGCCGTTTTGGCGGCCTCTTTCCCGTCGAAGGCGACCGCTGGATATGCTCGCTAGGCGGCTGGCTGGGTGACCACGCCCCGCTGGATGAAACTGCCTTTTTAGAATTTGCCCGCAGCTTACCGGCATCCGATATCTACAACATCATCAGCCAGGCCGAGCCCATTTCTGAGATCATTCCTCACAAATTCTCACACAGTTTGCGCCGCCATTACGAAAAGCTATCCAGCTTCCCCGAAGGCTATCTGGTGCTGGGTGATGCAATCTCCAGCTTTAACCCCACATACGGCCAGGGGATGACCTCGGCGGCGCTGCAGGCGGCTGAACTGGACGCGCTGTTGGCGGAGCGGTCTGGGCTTGAGGGCATTGCCAAAGCATTCTTTAAGCGAGCAGCCAAGGTGATAGACATTCCCTGGCAGCTGGCCGTTGGTGAAGATTTCCGCTTCCCGCAAACCACCGGCCCTAAACCGCCCGGCACCGACTTTATAAACCGCTACGTGGCAAAAGTACACCGGGCCACGCTGTATGATGAGGTCGTCGGTGTAGCCTTCCTCAAGGTGATGAACCTGATGGCCCCCCCGCCTAGCCTGTTTCATCCACGGATTTTGTGGCGTGTGCTGCGTGGCAAACAGCCGTCTCAACCAGAAACGGCCGTCCCTGAATTACAGCCCACGGTCGGCGATTAGGCATAGTCGAAATCTATGTATGAGACGAATAAGACGAATTGAATAACGTGCGCAGTAATTGTTACCAAAATTTTGATGAAAGGAGTTTATGCAATGTCAACCGAAGAAAATAAATCTATCGCCACCCGCTTCTTTATGGAGCAGGATCGCCGCAAAGGTCCCCTGGACCCTGCTATCTGCGCCACAGATTATGTGGCAAAAATTGCCAGCAACCCGACGCTAGATGTTGAGGGCCACAGCCAGTTTGGCAGTGCTTTTTACGCCGGTTTTCCGGACCTCTATCACACAATCGAAGACACCATCGCTGAAAATGACAAGGTTGTTGTCCGTTTCACGTTACGTGGAACACAAACTGGCGAATTTTTCAATATCCCTGCCACTGGAAAGTCCATACAGGTGTCGGCTATCGCCGTAATGGATGTCATTGACGGAAAAGTTAAGCAACTTCTCGGCGAGTTTGATCAGCTCGGCATGATGCAGCAGCTGGGCGTTGTGCCCGCACCCGCGTCAGCCTAAAGCAGAGCGACAAGAATAATTTTACATAACGGAGAAAAACAATGAATACTTCACCCGAATTGCAAAAAGTGATTGCTGCCTGGTTCGAGTCGGTGTCCACTGGTAACACCAACTGGACCAACAAACATATTTCTCAGAATGCCGGCACTCGCCTGGTTGGCACAGACCACAATGAAATGCTGGTGGGCGAGAAAGTCGCCGAATTTTTACAAGAGGAAGTGAGCGCGATGGCCGGTGTGATCAAGGTCTCACTGGGGCAGGTGGAGGCTTATCAAGAAGGTTCTGTTGGTTGGGGCCTTGCGCATCCTATCCTCACCCTGCCCGACGGCAAAGAAGTTTCCCCCCGCTGGAGCGCTGTTTTTCACCAGGAGGATGGTGAGTGGAAGCTGGTGCAGCTTCATGCCTCCGTTGGTGTCTCTAATGCGGAGCTGTTGGGCATGGAAATGGCCGGTTAATGAGGGTTGGTAGTGGGTCTTTGCGCCAGGCTAGGGGGCACAGAGACGGAAACAAGAGCTGCCAAAACTTATCGATGCATATCCATAGGAGGGCTTATGTTACTCAAAATATTGAAATGGGCCGGGCTTTTAGCAAGCAGTTTTGCGGGGATGCTGGCGTTGACGGCAGGTTTCCTTTTAATGCGCAGCAACCAGATTTTGAATAAGACCTACTCTCCGCCAGAGGATTCCGTGTTCATTCCCACAGACGCCGACACGATTGCCAAAGGAGAATACCTGGTGACTAACGTGAGCGTCTGCGTGGAATGCCACGGGGAGGATTTGGGGGGGGGTGTGATAATTGATGATCCGATGCTGGGTCGCGTTGTGGCACCCAATCTTACAAAAGGACCGGGCGGTTTCGGGAACGAGCTGGGCGATGCTGATTTTGTGCGGGTCATTCGTTACGGCGTGCTGCCAGACGGCCGTTCCCTCCGCGTGATGCCTGCCGAAGATTACACGCACCTCAGCGATGCCGACCTGGGTGCAATCATTGCCTACGTGCGCAGCCTGCCACCGGTCGATAGTACCGATCTGCCGCCCACTGAGCTAACGACGTTTGCACGTCTCTTGCTGGGCGCCAACCAGCTAGACATCATGATTGCCGAGCGAATTGACTACGACTTAGTTCGGACGCCGGTTGCTGCGGAAGTATCATTGGAATACGGTCGTTACCTGGCCAATATCTCCGGCTGTCTTGGCTGTCACGGACCGAGTCTCTCGGGCGGCCCCATCCCTGGCGCGCCGCCCGACTGGCCCCAGGCGGCTAACCTCACACCGGGAGGCCCGGTTGGGAACTGGTCCGAAGCAGACTTCATCCAGACGATTCGCACTGGCGTAGATCCGTCTGGTCACCAGCTTGTCGATGAAATGCCCTGGCGCAGCTATCGTAACATGAGCGATGAAGAGCTAAAGGCGCTCTGGTTATTTATTCGATCTGTAGAGCCCAAAGAGACGGGTAATCGATAACCGCATAAGACAAGGCGTTGCATAAAGAACAGAATGGAGATAAAGAAATGAACAAAATCCTGCTTTTTCTCGGTCCAACCCTGTTTCTGCTGGCCGAACTGATACTTCCCGGCGGCAGTGCGAACCCAGAGGCGCGTATAACGATTATTCAGAATAATGTCGCTGCCTGGGAAGTGGGCCACCAGCTAATTGCTGTTGCCTTCTTGTTTTTGCTGTGGTGGCTGGGGGAGCTTTACAATTTTGTGCGGAAGGGAAACGGCCGCATGGCCTACCTGGGCTTTTTGCTGTCTGCGTTTGCACTCGTCGCCGACTACAGTATTGGCATATTGCAACTGCTGACCCTGGACCTGGTTCAAGCGCAGCCAACTGACCAGACGCGGGCAATCCTGACGCTGATTGGCGCAAGCCCTAATATGCTTGCCTTCGCCTTTCTGCCAACTTTGGGTTTTGCCGTTGGGTTTAGTTTACTGGCTGTTGGCTACCAGCGCAGCACCGGCCAAAAGCTGCCGTCTGTCCTCCTGGGATTATCCGGCTTGTTGATTGCTCTGGGGGGCATCGTGCAGTTAAAAGCCGTGTTTCTTCTGGGCGCGCTGGCTTTGCTTGCTTTTACAGTGATTTTTGCCAAACGCGATGTTGTAACGGCCGTAGCTTCACCAGATAGTGTGCCGCAGTTCGAAATTGGTTAAAAGAAGTCACTCTTGAGAACATGAAGGGTATAATTGCACTAGCCTAAACAGGAGTTAATTATGAGCAATGTGTCCGGCTTAGAGCAGAATACCGTAACCTCCCCGACAACTCTTACCCGCATTCACTGGCTGCTGGGCGTGCAAACGCTGGTCATTGTGCTTGGTTCGCTCAACAGGCTGGGTTCGTGGACCCTGGGCTATGTGGCCGCCAACGAGTTCCTGCGCTGGGTGGATCTGCACAACATGCTCACCCTGCCGCTGATCAGTCTGGCGGCTTTTTACCTGTTGAAAAAGGAAATAGAGTGGGGTGGGATTGTGGACAACGGCCGTCACACCGCCGCTGATTGGTGGCCGCTGCTGCTCAACCTGGCCTTCATCATTGGCCTTTACTTGATTGCCGTCAGCTACGGCAGCCACGAAACGACCAACTATCTGCACGCCCGCTTCTGCCCGGATGGCGCTGCGAGTGATTTGTGTCGTATTGTCATCTTCAACGACGATGAATTCTCGCACTGGCTCTTTTTTGCCGGTTTCGTGCTGCTGAATGGGGCACTGATGCTGCTGCAAGTCATTTATCCCTGGCGGGGCCAGATGCGTGGGCGGGATACGGCCGTACTCATTGGCAACGCGCTCTTTATTGCCCTGGGCATCTTCGCCAATCTGGGCTTTGAGGAAATCGGGCTGGATCTCTATATTGTGCTGGGACTGGCAATTGTGGCCGGCTGGCTGCTGTGGCGCTACGGTCGCCAGCCCTTGCTCGTTTATTATGCCGTGGCGTATGTAGTTGGGCTGGTCGTCACGGCCGTTTATCGCCTGCTGGTGTAGCTATGAAGCTGTTTCGTCTTCGCCCGGCCCAAATCGCTGCGTTAATCCTGATCATTGCTGCTTTTGCCGTGTGGCTTGCGCTGCGGCTGGTGGGTTGGCCCTTGCTAAACGGCCGTTCGCCATACGCCGTTGTTGCCAATTGGCCTAAGCTGCCGCCGGGCATCTCGCTGGGGCAGGTTACAGGAATAGACGTTGATTCCCAGGGGCAGCTATTTGCTTTTGCCAGAGGCCAGAAGGTTTGGGATTCTGAATTTATCGATCCAACGATCATCGCCGCACCCACAGTGTACATCTTCGACGCGCAAACGGGTCAACTGCTCGATTCCTGGGGTGAAAACCGGTTTGTAATGCCCCACGGCCTGACAATTGACGAAGAAGACAACGTCTGGCTGACGGATGTTGGGCTGCACCAGGTTTTCAAATTCGACCCCAGCGGCAGATTGCTGCAAACATTTGGTGAAGCAGGCGTTCCGGGCAGTGACGAGGCTCATTTTAATCGCCCTACCGATGTCGCGGTGCGGCCCGATGGTTCCTTTTACGTGAGCGACGGCTATAGTAACAGCCGAATTGTTCGGTTTGCCGCCGACGGCCGTTTCTTGTTTGAATGGGGTAATGAGGGTGGCGGCAGCGGCGAGTTCGATGTGCCCCACAGCATAGCCCTTGATGCCGCCGGGCGGGTGTACGTTGCCGACCGGGGCAATGCCCGCATCCAGATTTTCGCTGAAGACGGCCGTTTCCTCACCGCCTGGCACGATGAATTGCAAATCGGCCGTCCTTGGGCCGTGCGCGTGGGCGATGATGGCTTTGTATATGTGGTTGATGGCGGCGATCAGAACGACTTGCTGCCCGACCGTGCCCGTGTTCTAAAGCTGACGTCTGCCGGGGAGATCGTCGCTCGTTTTGGTGGCTATGGCCGCCAGCCAGGGCGCTTTATCTGGCCCCATGCGCTCGCCGTCGGTGCCGATGGCTCCCTGTACGTAGCCGAAGTGGGCAGCGGACAGCGCATCCAGAAATTCATCCCAGCATCTTTACCGCAATTTCCTTGAGCAGCTTGGCGGCAACGGCCGTGGTCATCCCCACCTGGTCTCGCACCGGGTTCAGCTCCACAATATCCGCGCCCACCAGCGGCACATCGATGGCCTGAATCAGCTCAAGCACTTCTCGCGTCGTGAAGCCGCCCGGCTCGTGGTGCGACACCCCGGGGGCAAATGCCGGGTCCAGCCCATCTAAATCCAGCGACAGATAAAGAGGTCCCGCCAGATTTAAGGCCATCCCCGGCCGCCAGTCGGTCATCTGAATGATCTCCACGCCGAACTTTTCTGCCTGGGCACTTTGGTGCGCGTTCAGCGTACGAATGCCCACTTGCACCAGCCGCCGCGCCAGGCCTGCTTCCATAATCCGCGCAAAGGGGCAGGCGTGCGACACGCGGCTGCCCTCGAACTCGTCGTACAAATCCGGATGGGCGTCGATGTGCAAAATGGTGAGATCCGGGTATCTAACGGCAAACGCCTGCACAATGGGAAACGTCACTGCGTGGTCGCCGCCCAGCGACAGCACGCGGGCATTTTTTTCTAATAGGCTGGCAATGTGCCCGGTGATGGTTGAGGAGCCGTCCGCCTGCCAGGTGCCCGGCCCCAGCGGCATATCGCCCACGTCTAAAAGGCGTGGCTCTTGCCCCAAATCATGCCCATTTTCGGCACACATATTGGATGACCCGCTGTGCAGCACCTGCCGAATATGCCCCGGCGCCTGCGCCGGACCCCGCAAAAAGGACGAATTTTCGTCTGACGGCACCCCCACAATGGCTACCATGCCCGGGGCCAATTGGCTGAGATTGGATTGGAAGTCGTTCATGGAATCCTCCTGAAATTGGAGATTAGAGATTGGAAACTAATAATCGATTACTGTTTGACTGATTACCGTTTACGGCTCTACTGCTCAGCGGCTACCGGCCTTGTCCGGTCCCGAATTTGCTGAATATGCGCCGGACCCGTGCGGCAGCAGCCGCCGACCAGCAGCGCTCCCATCTTGCGCCATTCGCGGCTGATGGTGCCAAACTCGGTTGGATTGGATTGGCCCAGCCACTGGTGTGTTTCTGCATCGTACTGCTCGCCGGAATTCGGGTAGACGATGATCAGTTTGTCGCTGTTGCTTCGCACGGCCGTAATTAAATCCGGCAAGAAGCGGGGTGGGGTGCAGTTGATGCCGACCGCTACCAGGTTGGGCACATCGTTGAGCAGCTGAACGCACTCGGCCAGCGGCGTGCCGTCGCTTATGCGCTGGCCGTCCTGGCAGGTGAAGCTCATCCAGGCCGGCATCTTTGGGGTTTGCAGCAGCAGGTGGCGCAGGGCTTTGCCTTCTGCCAGCGAGGGGATAGTTTCACAGGCCAATAAATCGCTGCCACTTTTTGCCAAAATATCCCAGCGGGGGCGGTGCCATGCCAACAGTCCTGCTTCATCCAGATCGTATGCGCCAGTGTATTCGGAGCCGTCGGCAAGATAGGCACCGTAGGGCCCCACACTGGCGGCGACTAACGGCCGTAGCCGCTGCCGTCGATTGGCCATGAAGGCCCAAAACTGGTCTCGCGCTTCAAGCGCCAGCTGCACCGAAAACCGAATCAATACGGCCGCTTCGGCGGCGCTGAGGCCGCGCGCCATCAGGCCCGGCAGGCTGGCCTGGTAGCTGGCGCTAATGATGCAGTCGGCTCCGGCGTGCAGGTAGTCACGATGCACCTGCCGAATAGCATCTGGCTTTTCCAGCAAAATTTTGGCCGACCATAGTGGATCGTCCAGGCTGTGGCGGCGCGCCTCTAACTCAGTTGCCAGGCCCCCGTCTAGAATAAAAACATTTTGGTACGTCAGAAAGGGTTCGATTGGATTAATTAGTTTCATTAGCATACGGTTCACCAATAAGGTTATTAGTGAGCGAGCATGTTATCATGTTCAGGTAGAATCTTATTATTTATTATGGTGTGTGGGCGATGGATACCTTTGCTCTCCCCAATTGAGGAGTATTGTCATGACGACAGCGCGTAAACTTCTAATCGTAGTTTTTGCTATTTTTTTGGCTGGCTGTGGCTCAGGCGGTGATGCTGTACAGGAAGAGTATACGATTGATGAAGCGACAGGCCTACCCCTAAATCCGGATACAATTCCAGAGGGCGACTTTGTGCTCGAGGGAACCGCTTCCAGTATGAATCTCACCCCTCAGACGTCTCCAGAGTTTGTCATCACGGTGCCCTCTGGTAAAACCTACCGCGTTCGCACACAGGCGTTGTCTGAAATTTTTTATGCAGATGGCGAAGCTATAGGCGCCTCCGATTTTCAACAGGGAATGAAGATTCGGGCTGTCGTTAGCCAAATTGAGGGCGGTGCCGAGACGGGCAATACTACTCAGTTTGTCACAGAAGATCTGGTTATTGTTCGTTAACATGATTTACCCCATGCCCACCACCCAGGACGGCCGTTTCGGAAACAAGATGTTGAACAGAACGGCAGCCTCTGCATCCTGGCTATAACAATCTGCGTGGACGGCGTTCAGCTCATCCAGAGAAGCCTGGCCGAAGATGAGCTGCAACAGGGTGGTGCCAGGAAAATGAATGTCGCCATCTTCCACCTTTTGGGCCTCGTATGGCTCTACGCTTGTGAGCTTACCCTGGTCGAACACCAGGGCAAACTGCTGCCGGTACAGGTTGACACGGCACTGGCCAGAGTGCCCGGCCAATACGCTTTGGGCCAGGCGCTTTTCCAGCACAGGGGCAATGTGTCGTAAAAAGGCAGGCAGATCCGCCACGCGAATGTACCAGGCATACGGCCGTCGCTGTTCTTCTAGCTGTCTGCCCAACGCCTCATAGATTGGGTGCCCCTGACTAAGCCCGAAATAGACGCCGCGCAGATGCTTATCTTCTTTTTCTTTTAGGCCATCGGCCAGCTTTTTAAAGTAGCGCATGAGAAAGAGCCCCACGGCGCGCCAGGAGTGTCCGGGCAGTACGCCCAGTTCACGTACAAAATAGCTGCTGCCCCACTGGTTATACTCTACATAGGCCACGACCTGGGGATTGGAAACGGCCGTTTCTACCAGATAAAAATGGCGGGCATACATCGAGGTTGGGTGAGGAATGGTCAACTCATAACACCAGCTAGCTTCATCACGCGCCCGGCTGAGCAAACTGCCTCGATTATGCGCTTCGTACAATGTTTGCAGCGTGGGCCAGTCTGCCTCCACTGCCGGGCGAAGCTGATAAGCTTCCTCTTCTACCGTTTTGTTGTTGCCAGGTCGATCCCATAAAAAGTCGCGCCCGCCGCCCAAATCCAGCGCCATGCCGTAGCCAAACTGGCGATAATACCAGGGTATTCCTGTAATTGCCTGCACCAGTTCACCACGTGCTGCGCTTTTGGCGTGGATGGCGTCGAACTGCTCACGTATCAGCCCGCGCCGCCGGTAATCTGGGTCGGTAGCTACCAGTTCCGGTCTGCCGACGCCAATGGGGATGCCCGCATACAGCCACACCTGTGAAATTAAGTTCATGCTGGAGACGATTCTGTCTTCAGCATTTTCATCCACCACCAGGGTGAAGTCGCTGGCACTGGTCGTGGGATGATCGCCGCGCATCAGGTCTTCTGTCCAGCGGCCCAGCCAGGTTTCCGGCTTTTCGGGGTTATTACTGTGAATGCGCACGTTAAATTCAGCCAGCTCTTCTGTGTCAGCAGGCGTAGCCCAGCGCAAAAGCAGGCCATTTCCTAAATTTTTAGGCAAACCAAATTGATGACTCATACCATTATCCTGAAGCTGAGGGCCAATTTTCCTGGCCTATCTTGCTAAGTTCAGCTATTGTATGAGCATCTCTTATCTTTGGGTAATCTATCCCGTTTGTTTGTAAGATATGTATTGGAAATACAGAGGATATATTGACGTTTTGCCAGCCAATGTGACAAAATTCTGACATTCGCTAAATTTGGCGCTGGATGGCATAACTTATGATAATAATTGAAGAGGTGGAACCATGTATTTCGATCCGCTTTATCTAGTTTTTGCGCTGCCCGGCCTACTGTTGGGCCTGTATGCGCAATCACGCGTAAAAAGTAATTTTAATAAATATTCTAAGGTGGCGACGATGCGTCATGTCACCGGAGCCGAGGTGGCGCGCCAGCTTCTGGATGCTCAGGGGTTGCATGAGGTGGCTATTGAAGAATCGCAGGGCTTTTTGAGCGATCACTATGATCCGCGCAGCAAGGTGCTGCGGCTCAGCCCGGCTGTTTACCGGACGCCAAGCGTTGCGGCCGCAGGCGTGGCTGCCCATGAAATGGGGCACGCTCTGCAAGATGCCAGCGGCTATTTCCCTCTGCAAATTCGCAGCGCACTGGTGCCTGCTGCCCAGTTTGGCAGTTCTCTGGCTCCCTGGCTATTTATCGGCGGTTTGCTGCTCAACTTTACCAGCCTGGCCTGGGTAGGGGTTATCATGTTTGCCGCAGCGGTGCTTTTTACTATTGTGACCCTGCCGGTAGAGTTCGATGCCAGCGCCCGCGCCAAGCGCCTGCTGGTGAGCAATGGCGTGCTCATTGGGGATGAGATCGAGGGCGTGAACAAGGTTTTGAACGCAGCCGCCTGGACGTATGTAGCAGCGGCCGTTTCGGCCGTTGGTACCCTTTTATATTACGTGCTGCTTTTGTCGGGCGGCCGTCGCGACTAGAAAAGAGAACAATCCGTAAAAAACGGATAACTTTAGGACATAAAGAAGAACGGGATGGCTTTTAAACCATCCCGTTTTTCTTTGGCTAGAGAACTCGCGGCTCATACCCCCAATCCCCTTTTATGTTGTCGCCACGTTACAGGTGGCGGCATATGTGTAAAGGCCAATTGCCAAAGCCTGTGTTCAGTTATCGCGGGCGCGTCATGGCAACTCCAAGCATCATTCCCGCAATAATCATCATGAGTACCACAATTACAATGGTTGATGGTTCGAGATAAACCTGCATGTCGCTTCCTCCAGTCCAGTGGTTAATAGCTTGTTGAGTTACTCCCTAGTGTACGATCTCTCACTTTTATTTTCCTGACAGCAGCCTGACACCAATCGCACAGTAGGTAACAAGTATTACAAAGAAGAGGAATATATGAAGGTTTAAGCCTCGCTGATTTGCAGCATGTAGCCCTGGTTATGAACGTTTTGCAAAAAGCGGGGATTTTTGGGGTCTGGCTCGATCTTTTTGCGCAGGCGGGCAATGGCGGCAATGAGCGCTTCGTCGGAGACGCCGCCTTTGGCATTGGGCCAGCCTGCCGAGATGAGCTCGTCTTTTTCCACGACTTCGCCTTCTAGTTCATACAGTTGCTTAAATAGTCGATATTCTAGCTGGGTCAGACGGGGGACGGGTTCGCTCAATACCCAAATCTGGCGCGATGGCTCATCAAAGAATAACGGCCGTTCCCACAGTGCCTCTTGTGTTGCAACAAAGTGGGCAAAGAGAGGGGAAAAGATAATGGCCGTTTCCCCTTCTGACAGCAACCCTTTAATCTGTAGCTGCGATACAACGCCCTCATCCACAGGCGCATCAAACGTCTGGGCCTTACCCAGCAGCGTGCGCTGTTCATGCGCATTCAGGCTATGCCACAGCTTTTCGCATTCCATCTCCACCCCTGGAATTTGCAGCAGTTGAGCGGCAACATCAGGTTGGCCCAGCTTTTTTGCCAGGCCATTTTGCGCCGCCCCCAATAGTGACGCTCGCAGCAGCCCCGCGTGGCCACCGGCCAGACCATACAAACAGTCACTCAGGTCATCGGTAAGGGAAAGCTGATTGCGGCCAGCAACACGTTCCAAAACAGACATGGCGTCACTTTTGGCATACGGTTTTAGGCCCATAATATTGGAAGCCAGCAGCTCATAAAATTCCTCTCTTGCCTGATCCATATCGATGAGGTTGGGCAGCATGTCTCGCGTAAAGACCAGGTAGGAGATGCGGTATTTATACGCCTCACGCAGGCCGCGCAGGTTGGCAAATAAGCGCGGCTCGGCCTCCTGATAGACATCATCGAACTGGTCGAACAGGAAGACCAGACGACGTTTTGATTGGCCCAGCAGTACGCGCAGCGCCAGCTTGAAGTAACGCTGTATTTTAAGAGCATCCTCTTTGGCGTCTAGCAGCCGTTCATGGTATTGGCTGATTTGCTCAATGTCTTGGGCGCTCAGGCCAAAACGGTCTGCGTCCGCTTCCAGCAGCTCCAGCTGTTCCAAAATTAGGCTGTAAATGCTGCGGTCAGAGTAGTCGGGAATGTAGTGAAAGTTCGCCCGCACAATAACGGTGCCTGACGCCGCCTCGTTTAAGTAGTGGGATTGCGTTTTTGGATCTTGAAGGTGGTTAAACAGGTTAGACTTGCCAACTCCGCTAATGCCAATGATGGAAGCGGATTCACCAGCCTGTATCCACTGGAATAATTTGTCGGTTTCTGGCTTTCGAAAGCCAGATTTCTGCGTCGTGAGGGTCATCGGACATTACTCCTTTGCAAAGTCGGGGATAGGATCATCGCCGTAGTTGGTAAGGGTAAACAATACTTTGAGCAGTTGGCCAGGCGTATCAGGCAGCACGCGGAAATCGAGGTTGCGGTAGACGTCTTGTTCTTCTTCGGAAATATCGCCACCCGCCAGCCAGACCAGCCCCTCGGCCGAAGCAGGTTGGCAATATTGGTAGGCGGCCATGAGTTCATCTTCGGTGGGGCAGAGCATGAGTAAAAATTGGCCCTGGCGAACGGCCGTTGCTAGCTGCTGCCATAGTTCCGTTACCCGGCTAATGGTTTTGTGCTGACGATGATCGTATTCTGTAATGGGCAAGCAGTCCGCCTCTGTGTCCTCTACTTTGGCGTTCAGGGAGCCATACAGTTTGTGAATTACCACCTTGTCTGACTTTTGGCAGACGTCACTGTCGGCACGCAGCTTAACGGTATGAGATTCGCCCTTTTCTTGATATGCTTGCTCCAGATAAGTGTGCTGGTTGGTCGTATACACCGTGCACCAGGGAAGCTTAACGGCCGCTCGATAAAGCGCCGGTCGTTTACCGGGTGCGTAATAGTCAATATGTTTTTGAATGAGCCGCTTGCGGTTGCCGCCTATCCGATTGATGTAAAAGGCAAACAGCTTTGTCGGCTTGTCTGTAGGGGAAGCAGAAATGTCCACTTCTTTCATTAGCTGCTGGGCCAGCTCATAACTGTTGGGCCAGTCGGCATTGCGCGGCACGGCCGAACCGATGAACAATACGACGTTATTCCTGGTGAGATTTTCCGCCAGGAAGCGCTGCTGGGCGGTAGCCAGCATAAGGGCTGGCGCAAAGAAGCTGCTGTCTTCAGCAAAGGAGGTCTGGTGTACCGGCATTGGTTCTCGATACATATCAATGACGCGGGCCTGAGACGGCCGTCCCGCCAATACATCTAGCTCCTCACACAGCATTACCGCCGAATGCATCGCTTGCAGCTTGCGATTTTCAGAAATATGCCGCAGCCGCACCACGTTTAGCGTCCCCATGAGCTGGCTCAGCAAATATTCCTTACGCGGTTCATCCTCTTTTGTGTTGTAATTGCTGGCGTATTTGTGGGCCATCTGGCGCAAGGCAAAGATGACCTCGGCGGCTTTGCGAGCTTCTTTGGAGAAGGATGGCGGCAGGATGGGTGGCTGTTTCTGGCGGTCGGCTTCTAGCAAGGCGTCCTCCAAATGCAAAAAATCGGTGAGGCTTAGCAAAGGCATGAGTCGGTATTTTATATCGGTCTCCAGGATGACAAAGTCGCGCAAAATGTGGCTCTTTTTGGTGCGGTAAAAGTCAATGAGCCAGCACTTTCCTGACTCATCAACCATGATGTTCCGTCCGGTGAGATCCCCGTGGGTAATACATTTGTGTACCTGGATGACGCATTCTTGCTTGTGGGTTTTTAGCCAGGCAATGGGATTTAGTACCTTCTCCTTGCCGGGCGTGAGCTGGACAAATTTGGCTTCCGGGTCCAGTTCTGGCAATACGATTTGAACACGGCCGATTAACTTTTTTCGATCGAGCTGAAACGCTTCGTAATACAGATTGCGTATATCGTCTAATTTGCGTTCTGGATTAGCAAACCAGTAACGATAGGTGTGCTCGAATAGATCGCGCAGGCTGGCTATGATTTGTGTTGTCTCGCTGCGCTTGTAAAATTCATCAAACTCTTTCAGGGCGACGCCCTGTTCTTCGGCAAAGGTGTAGAGCAGGGTGCCCAGATGCCGTGAGTAGTGGACATCTGCTTGGGTAACGGCGTTGGCTGTGAGAAAATGTTTTACGTTGGCTTCATAGTGGCGTTGTTCTGTTTCTACTTTGTCTTTACGGCCGACTTTTGCCACGTAAGAGCGCCCTAAACCGCCATGCCAGGTGGGCTGGATGCGCACCACCGCTGCCCCGGTGAGCCCTGGTTTCAGCTTGCTCACATAGAGGCTTCGGGCATCGACAAACAGCCTGCCAAATAGATCGCGCACCTGAGGAGCCAACAGCTTGGTAGACGGCCGTTCCGCCATTGACCAATTTACATCCTCCGCCACCTCTTCCAGCACGTTTAACGAGTCGCTTACATACTCCAGATTAAAATTGATACAAACTTTTTCTTCTTGCAGCTCTCGGATGAAGGCGAGCAGCTTGCTGCGATAGCCAGCCTGCTTTATTACCAACCGATCCGCTTTTAGGTCCCAGGCTTTTGAGGCGAATTGCGGAAATGCGGTAATGACAATCGTGGGCATGACGTTCCGTAATTGCAGCTGTTCAATATCTTCTAACAGCTGTAGCCCTTCTTCATTTTCCTGATCGTCGTTGGCCAGGCGCATATCAATAATTGCCAGGTGAAAATGGTCGGTTTCCAGGGCGGATTTGGCCTCACCATAAGAGGTAGCTAACCGTACCACATATCCTTCTTCCTTCAGCCAGCGAGTGATCGGATCGTAAGAATTTTCGTCGTCTTCCACTAGCAAGATACGAAATTGATGTGTGATCTGTTCAGGCATCGACCAATCCCTCCTGGGCGGCAGGCTCAGCACTGGTTTGCAGCGGCAGGCTCAACGTAAAGGTAGAGCCTGCGTCCGTTTCGCTCTCCAGGTTGAGCATACCGTTATGGACTTGCGCAATGAGGTGGCAATGAAATAGTCCGACACCGTGCATTTTGTGTACCGCATCATTTTTTGTGGATATGCCATACTTAAATACATCTTGCTGTAATTCTTTAGGAATACCGTTGCCATTGTCCTGTACACACAGATGAAGATAAGACGTATCCGCTGTTGCCGTAATGGTTACCAAACCATCACGGTTTGGAGGGATAGCGGTGAAGGCGTTGACCAACAAGTTTTTCAGCAACATCTCAATCCACATGCTGTCGGCCTGCACCTTGGGCAGGTCTGGAGCAATCTCTTTAACGACAGAAACGTGGGGCGGCTTCTGGGGCTTGCTTAGGTCAATGGCGTCCTGAATTAAGGTTGCCACATCGATAAAGTCCGGCGTATAGGCCCCGGTGAAAACAAAATCTTTTAAACGGCCGCTTATCTTGTCGGTTACTTTGGCGCTCTTTTGCAAATTTGCCAGGGGAGCCTCAATATTGCGATTGTGTTGGTAGTTATAAGCAATCTCGTCGATCAGATCCGGGAAGGCGGCTACGGCATTGTTAATATCGTGAATCAGTCCGGTGGCCATAACGGCCGTTTGCCTGGTGAGCTCTATGGCTCTGGCGCGCTGGAATTGATTGGCGTTCTTAACGGCAAGCGCCACATGCTTGGCCAGCGTTTCCAACATTTCCCCGTCATCACCAGTAAAAGCGGCAGGCAAATTGCTTTCCACCACCAGTACATAGCTGGCTACATCGTCAATGATGATTGGCACCGCAATTTCGGACTGTGTGGAAGAAACTGCTGGAATATAGTCCATATCCTGGCTGACGTCTGGAACGTTGCTCAGCTCCTTTGTTTCCAGCACGCGCCCGGCAATGCCTCGCCGCTTGCTTAGCTGGGTGCGGAATGTTTCATTTTCCATCAATGGCAGATCAACACGGTAGAACTGCAGAGTGTCTGCAGTTACGGCAACCTCCTCTCTGTCTGGAAGATGCTCAACCACGCAGGCATTGTTAGCCTTGGGAAATGCCGCCAGAACCTCCTGCATCAGGTTGCGGAAAATGAGATCTTTTTCCATGCTGGCGCTGATGATGGGGGTGATGTGCGAAACGGTCTCCAGACGTCGCTGGCGCTGCTTGGCTTCAGCGTCCAGCCGCGCCCGCAAGATGGCCAGGGCGGCTAGCTGGGCAAACAGCTCCAGCGTACCGCGATCTGCTTCGCTGAATTTGTTTTGGAATTGGTAACCGAAAAACATGCAGCCAATGCGATTATTGCCAACCTCCAAAGGAAAGATAGCCGTTGCGCGATATTTATTGGCATAAGGAAAGGCGGTTCGAATTTTAGGCGCTTTGGTTGTATCGTCTATAAATCTTGGGTTGGTAAGCTGCCATGCTGCCTGTACAAGCGGTGGTTTTTCTTCCAGGGGTGTTGCTACGGCCGTTTTCTGGCTGCTGGATATCGTTGTAACGACGTACCGCTCCGTTTCTGGGTCTTGGTGATAAACTGCAATACCGTCCACCGCCTGTAGCGCATTCAGCCCCTGGCTAATAATGGCTGCCAGCAATCGCTCCAGGTTCGATTCATCCGCCAGCCGCTGTGACAAACTCCGCAGCTCTCTCAGAGCTCTATTCCGGTCTGCCTGCTCCAGATTGAGCGCCATTCGCCCCGCTAATTTTTCCAAAAAGCGCTTGTGCTTTTTCGTAAGACCTTGCCGTTCTGGGCTCTCCAGGTACAAGATAGCCAGTGGGTTTCCCGTGGCCCTAACGGGGATTGCCAGGCCGCAGCGTGACTCTGGATAAAAGCGTGAGCGAAACTTGCCAGTTTCCGGCCTTCCGCCGTTGATTTCTAGCTGGCTTTGGCCCTGCATGTATGCTTTTTCAATCAGGCCGCCAGGGAGATGATCAATATGCTGTATGTGCAGCTTACCCGTGGATAGCAGCTGGTATACACCCCAGGCACCTTTGGGCTCATCGCGGACGAGCAGGACGCGCGGCGCACTGGTATATTCCTGGACGCGCCGCAGCGCCAGCAAAATGGCGTTTTCTACAGCCCCGTCCGTGTGGATATACATGCTGCTTATTACCTGATCCAGGCTTTTCTGCTCCAGGTTGCGCAGCTGTAAGTTTTGCTGCACCTGCTGGTAGCTGCGCGCGCCGGGGAGCGCAATGGCCACAAAATTGGCAAAAACTTCCAGCACGGTTCTTTGCTCGCTGGTGAGCTGATGGGGGCGCATCCAGTTTAAATAGAGCAGCCCTACGGGGGCAGTGGCAGACCCCAGCCGAATGCCGGTGAAGGCCCGAACGCCTTCGCGATCTAAGAAGGTGCTGGTATCGAGGCAAAGCCGCAGGCGTCCAGGAACGGCCGTTTGCACATCTGCCACGGCAATAGTCCCTTGCTGTAAAAGTAACTGAGCCATACCCTGGGCAGGGCGAGGTCTGGCAGTCGGGTTTACGGCGGTGCGGGTACCTACGGCCGTTACCTCTGCAGGCTTATAGCAATAGGCGCTGCTTCCCGACACAGATTGAAGCGGATAAACCACCACGCTGTCCGCCCCAAATAAATCTTTGGCCAGATGAACAACGCCTTCTAAAAGATGAGTAACAGATTGGGTAACTCTGTTGTTGAGCGATTCTTCAATTTCTAGCAATCTACGCCAGTTGTTGGTGCGCTGTCTTTCAACTACCAGCGCGCGAGCATTTTCTAAGACCAGGGCTACCTGGTTTACAAAAGTTTGCAGCAGTTCAAACTGCTCCTGGGTGATCTTGTGCGAAGAAAACTTGTTGTCTACATACAGAATGCCGTAGGTTTGCTCGCCCGTGGTGAATGGTACCAGTGCAAACTCAGCCGGGGCGCCCACCGCCTCGGCAAAGTTTGGTGGCAGCCCCTGACGCGGCAGCTGGCTGCTGCTAAAAAGAGCTTCGCCGTTTTGTAGGTGCCGCAGCAGCAGATCTGGCGTGGGGGGATTAAGCGTCAGGCGCAGCCGCTTGAGTGCCTCCTGCAGCGGCGAGATGTTTGTGTGCGAAACGGCCGTTTCAATAAGTGTCGTTTCAGGCGGATGCTGTAGCCAAATTTGCCGCTCTATCTCTGCATGGTATTGGGTAAGCTGGCCAACGGCAAACGCTGGTTGTAAATATTGCTCATTTTCGTTCAGCATGAACAAAACAGCTCGATTTAAGTCCAGACCATAGGGCGAAGTGATGCCGTTTAAAGCCAGTTGCAGAATGTGTGATTCCGGCCACTCTCGGTGATTCAGCATCTCCGTGAGCATGCCGTTCAGGCGGTTGAGCTTGGTTACGCGTACTTCGGCCTCCTTTAGCAGGCCAGCGTAGGCGTCTCGTTCTTCAATGATTTGGGCCGCTTGCTGCAAAAAGCTCACCAGCTGCATCACCTCGTCCTTGCGCTGGTAGGGTGAATGGCGAGAGATAAGCTTGCCTAATGAAACCAGGCCTACGGGCGCGCCAGACTTTAGCTCGGTGCGCAGTGGAATCAACAGTCGCAGCTCTTTTTGCACTGGAACGATGGTGTAGCTGGCTCCGTGCAGCGCTTGTATTTCCGGTCTGTGGGGATTTTCTACCCATACCTTTTCGTCAGTTTCGTCTTTGTGTGGATGATAGAGGATTAGTTTGCCTTCTTGCCAGGCGTAAAGATGGAGGTCACTGTCTGGGAAGGCGGCGCTAAGGCCCTGCGCCAGGCTGCTGAAGGCGCTGCAGCCGTTTTCACTGGCGTGCATGGCATTGAGAACGGCCGTAAACAGCGCTGGCCGCACGTGCGTTTGACCCTCATTCAGGGCCCGTCCCAGATAGACAAAGGCGTGTTGCCAACGGCCGTTAACCGCATAAAAACCACCTACCCGCGCCGGGTTCAAATGTTTTTGCAGCAGTTGGGCCCAAATATCGTTCTTAATGGCGTAACAATCCCCATCCCGCTCAAAAATGCCGCATAAATCAAGCACGTTGGGGAAATCCGTCAGGCGCAGCGGTAGCTGGCTGATGGGTATGGTTCCGTGCTCTAGCATTAAGAGGGTGCTGTGCAGCAGATTTGTGTCCCCCTCAACCTGACGCAATATTTCTTCAACTTTGGCATTAATGGGATTGTGCAGAAAGGCATCAATCGCCTCGGCGACGCGGGGGGAGGTGAGCTTTTCCTGGCCGCCTCGTTCTAGCTGCTTGAGGCAAATGCCCAAAACGCGCTCAATAAGGAATAAATCGCCGCCAGCCTGTTTGAACAAACTCTCTAAGCTGTGTGGCGCGGGCACAACACCGGCCCGCTGGCAGGCTGCCATGCCAAAAGCCTGCTGCTCCTGCGGGTCTAAATCTTGAATCCAAACCAGGTTGGAAACATTTAAAAATCGAGTGGTAGAGACGCTGCCATTTTGGTGCAGGTTCAGCGCGCCGCCGATAACGGCCTGAAAACGGGGGCCGCTGTGCTGGGTAACGGCCGTAAACAGGTCGGCCAATGTGTTCAGCAGAGAAAGGACGACGTTTGGCGGCGCGGCATCCAGGTCATCAATGAACAACACCAGCGGTCTGTCCAGACGCCGAATCATCGTTTCCATCGCCTCGCGGAATTCGCGGGCCGTTTGCATCAGTTCGGGATGCGCGGCCGTGTCCATGGGGAATAGTTCTTGCTGCAAACGGCCGTAAAGCCCGGCGTATAAATCTCCCTCGCTCAGCAGCAGCAAGTCAGTGGAAAGCTTCACAATAAAGCTCTCCTCTCGAAAATGGGGTAGTTCCTTCGTGTTTAGGTAGTGAACATTGTGGGTGCCGTGTTCCTGAAGGACCTGGGCTGCTGCCAGCATCAGGGCGCTTTTCGAGCGAAAACGAGGGCCCAACACACGCACACAACGGCCGTTCTGGACGGCCTCAACAATCGCTTGCAGGCAATTGTCTTTATAAATCGGTGAGGGCATTGTTTGAAAATTTGGGTAGGTTCTGTTCATAGCTTCTGCAACCCCAGTGCTGCTGGGAATGCACCCCTGCATTTACTATTGAGCAACCACATTATCACAAAAGGATCAAGGACAAGATAAACAGCAGATGAAGGTTTGTTCTCCAGCCAGGATCATAACCAACGTGCCTTGGTTCTATTTTAGGTGCAAGCCAGGTGCATCACCTGACAAAAAAGTGATAGAAAAATGGTTGGCAGCTAACAGAAATGACAATTGAGCCGCTACCAGCAAGAACATTTCGCCAAATATATCTTATTGAATTGTTGATTCGCGAACAATGCGAATGCCTTCGAGGGCAATGCTGTTATAGTTGTTACGGCTT
>JBHIWP010000026.1:0-30113 GCA_041987425.1 Promineifilaceae bacterium (SeqCode)
CGGTAACGTCGGCTCCCATGACCCGAACATGACCCGTGAACAAATCGGGCAAATTCGGCGGCAGGAGCAGACGGCAGCGGCCAAAGTGGCTGGGGCCACTAACTGCATCTTCTTAGGCTACGACGATGGCTCTCTGGAGCCGACCCTGACGTTACGTAGGCAGCTTGTTAAGCTGATTCGCCAGCACAAGCCAAATGCCGTAGTGTGTGGTGATCCAAACATGTACTTTCGGGGAGAGCGGCTTAACCACCCAGACCACCGGGCTGCGGCGCGAGCGGCGCTGGATGCTGTCTTTCCAGCCTGTGAGATGCGCCTGCTCTACCCAGAATTTGAAGCCGAGGGCATTCAGCCGCACAAGGTGAATTTTGTTTTTATTACCACCGACCTGGAGCTAAATCATTTTGAGGATATTTCTGACTCTCTTGATATCAAGCTGCAAGCGCTGAATGAGCATCGCAGCCAGCTTGGGGATATTGACTATTCTGATCGGATGCGGGAGCGCGCCGCCAACATTGGCAAGCAGGTTGGCCTGGCCTATGCAGAGGCGTTTCGCCGTTTTACCGTTACCCCATTGCCCATTCCACAAGAGGAAGTAATTCAATGATCAACGCCAACGACTATATTCCTGAACGGGCGATGTTTATTTTTGCTCACCCTGACGACATTGAATTTGGTTCAGCTGGAACGGCCGCAAAATGGGCCAAATACGGCAGTGACGTTACTTACGTGGTGCTGACTGATGGCAATATTGGCAGCCGCGAGGCGGGCATGACGGCCGAAAAGCTGGCCGAAATTCGCCGCCGTGAGCAAAGCGAAGCCGCCGAAGTGGCCGGTGTGGCCCGCTGCCTGTTTATGGGGGAGCCTGACGGCCGTTTGCAGCCGACCCTTGAATTGCGCAAAAAATTGGTCCGGCTCATTCGCCAATTTAAACCTAACGTGGTGGTGTGTGGCGACCCCCAATTTTTCTATAGCGATGGCTATATCAACCATCCAGACCACCGCAATGCAGGGCAGGTAGCCATGGAAGCGGTGTTCCCCTCGGGCGATTCGCCACTGCTGTTTCCGGAGCTGGTGGAAGAGGGCTACGAGCCACACAAGGTAAACTACGTCTACATCTCTTTTGGTCGGCGGGAAGCCAACACCTACATCGATATTACCGAAACGCTAGACGTAAAGATTGCGGCATTGCGCAAGCACGCCAGCCAATTGGGGGATTGGGACCCGGAAGAGGCAGTCCGCGAATGGACGGCCGAATCCGGTAAAAAAGTGGGCTATCTTCATGCCGAAGGCTATTTCCGCATTACGCTGCAAGAAGTGGGTGAAGAAAAAGAGCCTGAGCCGGAGACTGAAGTGGAAGCGCAGGCGGAAGCATAAGGCAGTGAGAAAGGAGTAAAAAGTGAAAAGTAAAAAGTGGCTTCTACTTTTCACTTTTCACTTTTTACTTATCACTTTCACCGTCCTACCCTTTCAGGCGAAACTTAACCACTTCGTTGCTGTTACGGTCCATCACCAAAAGATCATTTTCATCGGTGACAACCATATCGAAGGTGACGCCAGGTAGCTTGATGCTGTCTATATAACGGCCGTTTGCTTCGAACACCTTGATGCCCCAAAAATCATTGGCAAAGATGCGTCCCTTGCCGTCAACTGCAATGGCGGTGGGTGAGGTATAGAACTGATCGTCCTCTTCACCTTTGCTGCCAATCTGGTCTACAAATTGGCCCTGGGCGTTGAGCTTGTAAATCGCCTCGCTGCCCAAAACATAAATGTTGCCCGCGCCATCGACGGCTGCGTCATCATGCGTTGTGGCAAAATCAGGCACGTTGGCGAACGGTTCGGCCACGTCCAGCACAACGTTACCGTTGTTATCCAGGCGCACGAGCCGATCTTCACCTATCAGATAAATATTGCCGTCCGGCCCGGTTGCGGCCGTTTCAAAGTATGTATCTTGTCCGCCGGGCAGATCCACCGTCCCCAAAAACTCGCCCGTCGTGCCGTTGTATTTTTCCACCATGTAGTTGTTGAGTATATAAACCGTACCGCTGCGATCCACCGTCATGCCGCTCATGTACAGGTCTGCGCCCGCGTTCCAGGTGGCCACGAAGTTCCCTTCGGCATCAAAGACCTGAATACGACCCCCGCTGTAATCCCCTGTATAAATATTGCCTTCCCCGTCTACTGCCAGGCGGCGGGTATCGTTAAAGAAGCCCGGGCCAACGCCTTCTTCGCCGCCGAACTGCAAGGTAACTTCGGCGAAGTCAGAGCCACTCTGAGGATCGGTGATCCCTTCCAGCCCCTCTCCAGGCATAATGGCCTCAATTGTACTAACGATGTCTTCTTCGTTGGGGCTACCCTCAACTTCTGACGCTAGAAGAGTGGTGACTTGTTCAAAAACGCCTGTTTGACCGGCAGGCAGAATGATGAGAAAGGCACCAACTCCGATAACGATAAAGACTAAAAGAATCGCTAGCGTGACGCAACCGCCCCGGCAGCCGTTAACGCGCACAGTAGGCTTCGTCGTGTACGAGGAAATTGTGACAGCTTCGGTATGAAAATCTGTGCCGCCCAGGTGGATATCTTCGTGCCTTTCTATGGCATCGACCACGTCCTTGGCCTGTTTTAGCCCGACGTTGAACGTTTCGCGGAACAGCTTAATGGCTTCAATTTTACGGCCGCTTTGCACCAGCTTTACAACCTCGGTGAGAACTTCCGGCTGATGCACTTTTCGCCCGTGCTGCCTGCGGAGTGAGTCTGGCACAATAACGGTGCTGCTGCAGTACTGGCAGCGCACGGTAATTGCATCGCTTTGGGCATCGTAATCTAAATTGGCCTGGCAGTTGGGACATTCAAAGCTTTGTAGCATGAATAAAATCGCCTCCGGTGAGTGGTTGATAGGCAAGCCACAAAAAAGTGTTTTGAAGAGCAAAACGCGATTTCGTGTGGTTTGCTCAAGTAAAAGCCAAAAGCGTCATTTCTAAATTCCTATGCCATTTTAGCTTTTACACAATGGCGACATTGTAAAAGATTCTCGACTGTAAAATCAATCAACTGTTTAACAGATTTGCTGGAGTTTTTTCTTTGCCAATTAAGCTCTTCTTTTGGTAAGAAATCTGATGAGGCGCAGGAGCCACAACGGCCGTTTTAATTGCTGCCAGCTTTGCCATGCGGCGAGCCTGCCCGATTGATCATCTCCGCCATAGCGACGCCGAACGTATAGGTCGGTCAGCCTGATTAAATGGGGTTGTGCCTGAGTGATCAGTTTTTCTATTTGTGGGCGACCCCCAAATCGTCGTAACGCCTCCTGGAAAGCCGTCAAAAATTCCTGTGGCGTCTGGCTGGCCTGGGGTGGCTGGCCCAGGTGCGCCGCATTTTGCTGCAAACGGCCGTAGCTCCACACCACTGCATCTTGACCCACCGGCAGTTGACCGCGCCGCCACAGCCACCAAAGCAGCGCAACCAGCAGCCCGCCAACGAAGATTAACCTCCAGGGAAACGGCCGTTCTGCCTGTATCTCTGGCAGGGGAGGGGGCGACAGGTCATCCGCTTCTGTTAGCGTTTCCTCAACCTGATCAGGCATGCGCGCCTCACTTCGATTGGCGTGCGGCGTGGCAAACGTGGCGGTCGGCTCAAACTCTATCCAGCCAAACCCGGCAAAATACAGTTCCGCCCAGGAGTGGCTGTTGATCTGGTGGATGGTTTGCGTACCGTTGGCATCTGCGGGCTGCGCCGTGTAGCCAATGGCTATTCTGGCAGGTAGCCCGACTGCCCGGGCCATTACCACCATCGCCGAAGCATAAAAATCACAGTATCCCGTTTGCTGCTCGAATAAGAAATAGTCCACGGGATCGACATTGCTGGGTGGCGGTTCTATGTCCAAAGAATATGAATATTGGCGCAGAAATCGTTCCAGGGCTAGCGCCTGATCGTATGGATTTTCTACATTTCCAGTCACCTGCTGCGCCAAATCACGCACCCGCTGGGGCAGATCAGCTGGCAAGCTGGTGTATCGCGCCAAGATTTGTGGGGGGACATCCGTGACGGCCGTTTCTCGCAGCAGCTCTGGGGCAGCCTGGGGGAGCCGGGTCTGCACACCGTATATTGAGCCACTGCCCAGCGCCCGCACAAAATCATTTTGACCGCGCCAGATCGTTTCTACATCCTGGTTAAACTGCACTGGCAGCCCCAGCGTGTAGCGGGTCAGGCGCTCATCTTCCAGCCAGTGCACCGTTTGTGAAACGGCCGTCGTGGCCGCAACTTTGGGCAAGGGAATGGGAGAATTGGCGGCGATTGGCTCAGTGCGTTCTTCAGATAGAGCCCAGCCACGTCCAGTATAGACGTCGTAGCTCAGCGCCCGCCAATGAATGCCCGCCAGGTCCGCTTCAGACTGCACAACGGCCGTCATTACCACCGTTTCGTAGAGTTCTGGCGCGTTCCCCAGCAAAAAGGCCCGCGGCAAAATCCCGCTGCCGCCAACGCCGTCAGGGCGGTGTGGTGCATTGCTTTCTACGCCCGCAAATGCTTGCTCCAGCAGCGCCTCCGCCTCTTGAACTATGGGCTGCCGTTGAAAGGCGCGGGCCAGCGTTCGGAAGCGAAAACTGGGCAGGGTCATTGCCAGGGCGATGAGTAGGGTGGCAATGACTGTGCTATACAGGAACAGGTCGAAACGTACTTCATCGGAGTAATCTACCCGATTTGCATCCCAAGATTCGGCCAGGGCGATAAAGTTCACTACGGCCGTTAAAAGTGCCGCCAGACCCACAAACAGGCCAATCCACCAAATTTGTACACCGCTAAAGTAGCCGTTCAATGCCAGCGCCAGCCCCATGCTGACCAGCCCGGCCAGCGGGCGCTGGTGCCGGAATAGCTGCCAGCAGGCGAAGGCGGTCAAAAAGAAGCTTGCCAGGCCCAGGCCAAGCGCAAATACAATCGTTTCCTGGCTGCTTTGTCCGTTGAATACGGCCATTCCCCAACCGCCAACGGCATCAAGAAATAGCGCGCCATTTTGCAGCCAGTGCTGCCGCAAACCAGCCCAACCCCCCAGCAGCGCAGCCCAGGAGGGCCACAGCTCCGCCAGTACAATGAGTGAAATAAGTGCGCCGTACAAAGTGAGCAAAAGCCAGGCAGCCAGGGCAGAAAGCGGCCGTTTCGCCAGCACCGTGCCCAGCAGCAGCCCGCTCAGCGTGGCCGGAATGACGACGCCATCTTCTGGCACCCAGGTTGCTTCCAGAACAGCTGCATTGACACAGGCGACAATTGCCAGCAACACCACCACCGGCAGCCACCCTTCTTTTGGCCTTGCTCGCCGAACGATAAACGCAACCGCTCTGGCCACTCTTTACCTTCGTACCCCTTAATGGACGAGGCAGATGCCCGTTACCTGTTTTGCCTGACAAGGGCTGCTATTCATCTACCTCGTCCCTACGTTTTGATTAAATGATCTTTTGCTTATTCTCGAACACAGGTGCGTTTTCCAGAATCCGGCGCGGTGAAAAGATGGAGAGGTCTAGCGCGGGCGGCAGGCCCAGAATACATTCGGCCAAATAACGCCCCACCGCGTGGCACTGTTGGAAGCCATGGCCAGAGAAGCCGTTAACCAGATAGAAGCCGCGCAGCTCTGGCCACTCGCCCAAAATGGCGTTACCGTCGAAGGTGTTGACGGCATACAGGCCCGCCCAGCCGTCGCTTACGCGCAGCGAGTCGAAGGCAGGCAAAAAATCGGCCAGTTCCGGCCACATGCGCTCCTCAAATTTGCTGCGCTGCCAGCTAAAGTCGGTGGTGGTTATCGGATCGTCGGCAAAGGAACGGCCGCACATGAAAATGCCGTGGCTCTCGTGAATCAGGTAGGTGCCGGATGGCAGCAGCAGCAGGGGCAGGATGTTTTGGGGGCGCACGGCCGTTTCCAAAATGAACACCTGGCGCATCATCGGCTGTACGGGAATCTGCACGCCGCACGTTTGGGCAATTTGCGTGCCCCAGGCCCCGGCGCTGTTGACCACCACGCCCGCTTTCAAGTCCGTCCCATTTTTTAGCCTCACGCCGGTGACCTGATTGGATTGTTGCAAAACGGCCGTTATCTCTGCTTCAATTAGCGATGCGCCCAGGGCCACTGCCTTTTTTTTGTAGGCTTCCAGCACCGCCTGGGGTGACATCGTGCCATCGTCGCGGCCAAACGTGGCCCCGACAAAAAGAGCCTCATCGGCGTTAAGCAGCGGATACACAGCCACCGCCTCTTGTGGCGTCAGCCAGGAGACGTTGCAGCCCAGACTTTGCTGCAGGGCCAGCCCGGCTTCCACTTCCTGGCGGCCCGCTTCATCGGTGAGGAACAAATTGCCCTGCCGCCGAAAAGCCACGTCCGGCTTCTCGCCATCAACCGCCATGTGATCGGCAAACGTTGCCAGCACCTCCAGTGCATACTGCGAAATCTGAATGTTTTCCTTGATGTTGAACTGCACCCGGCTGTTGCCGTCCGACAAGACAGTAGAAGAATATTTGTAGGTGAGATCTTTCTCAACGAGCGCAATCTTTAGCTGCTTGTCGTGCTGCAGCAGGTTTGTGGCAATGGCGCAGCCCATCACGCCCGCGCCTACAAAAATGATGTCGAATAGTTGGTTGGTCATGGCAGACTGTTTCCTTCCTAAACTGACCGCGTAATGCCGCCATCAACGCGAATGTTTTGCCCGGTGATATAGCCTGCCGCATCCGATAACAAGAAGCGCACCGTTTGGGCGATTTCATCCACGGTGCCATAGCGTTCCATCGGGATGCGCTGGCGGCGTTCCTCTGTTTCCGGCAGGCTGTCGATGAAGCCGGGTAGGACGTTGTTCATACGGATGCCGTGTCTGGCGTATTCGTCGGCAAATAGCTTGGTGTAGCTGGCCAGCGCCGCGCGCAGCGCCGCCGATACGGGGAAGGCTGCTTCCGGCTCGAATACCGCGTAGGTAGAGATGTTGACAATTGCTCCGCCGCCTTGTTTCATCATAACGGGCGTGACCAGCCGGGCCATGCGCGCCACGTTGAGCATTACCAGGTCCAGCCCTTTGTGCCAATCTTCATCGGGAATTTCTAGCAAGGGGCCCTTGGGGGGATGGCCCGTATGGTTGACCACGGCATCGATACGGCCGTACCGCTCCATCGTTCCTTCCACCAGCTTTTGCAAATCATCCATGCTCGTTACCGAGCCAGTCAGACCCAGGCCGCCCAGCTCCTCGGCCAGCGCCTCCGCTGCCCCCGAGGGCGATAGCAATGCCAGATTGTAGCCTGCTGCGTCCAATTCACGCGCAATGGCCGCGCCCATTCCCTTGCCTGCGGCCGTTACAATGGCCGTTTTTTGTTTTGTCATCTCTTAATTCCTTTTGTTATTAAATTAATTGTTTGCTGGGTGGGGGCGAGGCAGGTGGAGAAGTGGCTAATTTTTGTTTGACGGAATTGGTTTGCACCTGCCTCGCCCCTACAAATTACCGAACATTGGTTACTGAATACCACTGTCCACTGAATACTGGCTCTACGAACGGCCGTAAACCGGAATCGCCGCCCCGTGAATGTCCCGCGCCGCGTGTGAGGCCAAAAACAAAATGACGTCGGCCAGCGATTCGGGCTGGACCCAAGTATCGGTATTGGCCTTGGGCATCTCTTCCCGGTTTTGCGGCGTGTCGATGGTGCCGGGGAGCACGGCATTGACGTTGATGCCGTGCGTCTTTACTTCTGCCGCGGCGCTTTCCGTCAGCCGCAAAACCGCCGCCTTGGCGGCGCTGTAGGCCGACATGTTCTTGTTGCCTTGCAGGGCGGGCCGGGCGGCAATGTTGATGATTTTGCCGCTGCCCTGGGCCAACATCTTTTTTAACACGGCCTGATTGGTGAGAAACGTCGTTTTCGCATTGAGGAGCAGCATGAAGTCCAGCTTCTCCAAGGGCGTTTCGTGCAGTGCCGGACCAGAGAAAAAGCCGCCAACCGTATGGACCAGCACGTCTATGCGGCCAAATTTCTGGACGATTTTATCGACAACGGCTGTAACCGCTTCCTCGTTGGTCAGGTCTACATCTTCAATCAGACACTGTTCCGGATTTTCCACCAGCTTGGGAAATTCTTTCCGCAGCTTCTCGGGCTGTCTGTCTATCAGGGCCAATGTGGCCCCGGCCTGGGCAAACACCTGCGTCACCGCACTGCCCAAATTGCCCGATGCCCCGGTAATCATCACGACTTTGTTTTTGAATTCAGTCATTACAACCTCTCTTGTTGATTGTAATTGGGTAATTGCTTAATTGGGTAATTGCGTAATTTCCCAGTTACCCAATTACCTAATTGCTCAATTACTCAACGACATGTCACTGCGCTAAAGGTGTCTTCACCTCCACCACCTTGCCCGTTCCGGTAACGCGGAACTCCCAAAAGCCGCGTCGCTGCTGTTGCTCCAGCGGCGTACCCACTTCGCCCTGCCGAATTACCTGGCACGGAAAGCCAAGCTGGCGCACGGCCGTTGCCAAACCTTCGCTACTCGCCTGCTCGCCAAAGCTTTGCCGGTCTAGCAGCACGACGTCACTTTCCACGCCGCGTTGGGCCAGGCGCACCAGCTCTGGCAGCCAATCTGCTTCCCCACTGGGGGTAATGACGATAACGGCCGTTCCCCGTGTGGCAATCTGGCCTAAATCAAGAAGGGCCGTGCGCAGACTGGCCGTGCCGTCGGCATCTAGCAGCGCCAGCGCGCGCAAGATGCGCCACTGCTGCCCCTGGCCGCTGCTGGTGTGAACGATTTGCGGCACACGGCCGTAACCGGCCAGGCCCACCGCGCGGTTTTGGCGAATGGCCCGGGCTGCCAGCGACGCCCCCAGCAATACGGCCTGCTCTATGGTGCCATCTGCACCGCTGCCCAGCTGCACCGCGGCTTCACAATCCAGCAAGATCCAGATATCGCCCGTGGCGTCCTGGTCAAATTGACGCACGTGGAGGCTGTCGCGGTGGGCGGAAATTGGCCAATGAACCCAGCGCAGCGGATCGCCTGGCTGGTAGCTGCGAACGGTCGCCGCGTTAATGGTCGCCTGCCAGCTTCGCAGCCGCACCCGGGCCTGTCCGCTGCTGGTGCCGGTGGGCAGCGGTACAGGCAATCGGCCGTGTATCGGGGGATGAATGATGATTTCCTCGGCTTCGCTGTACACGCGGGTCATCTGGAACAGGCCAAAGGGGTCGCTTGTACGGATTGCCCAGGGGCCTAGCGCAAATTTACCGCGCTGCTGGCAAACGGCCGTGGATCGCCAATGATCTTTGCTCTGGCTTGGGACGCTGCGCACAACGGCCGTGCTGTAGCCAGGAATATTGGTCTGATCGATAATTTCCACCCACAGCGCCGGGATAAAGCTGTTATTCACCAGCTCAAACTGCTCTTCCAGGCGGTCGCCCACGGCCACCCAACCATAGCGCAGCCGTCGGCTGCCGTGAAGCGATGTTGCCAGCTGCTGTACCCACACATATCCCACGACAAACAGGCCGCCCAGGCCAACCAAAAGCGTGGTCCATACCTGGTTAGGCAGCAAAAAAGCGGCCGCCAGTAAGAACACAAACGCAATTACCGGCAGCCGCAAACGCAGCCTGATCTCAATTCTATTTTCGTTGGGCAGGGGAAACGGCCGTTCGTCCATGCCGCGATTGTGACACAATCGGCCAAAATCGCAATGGCTGCAGAGCCGTAAACAGAGATGAAAGCCCTCATTGGGGCTTCCACATCTAGCGCTGGGCTTTAGCCCAGCGCGGGCGTTGGAGACTTTTCAATGACGCTAAAATCCAACTCCCCATTCTTCACATCCACCGACACGTGATCGCCATTATGAATTTCGCTTTGGATGAGCTTGAGCGCCAGCGGATCAATGATTTGCCGTTGGATAACGCGTTTAAGCGGCCGTGCCCCATACACCGGATCGTACCCTTCCTCGATGAGGCGGTCGGTGGCGGCGGGGGTCAGCACAACGGACACGCCGCGCCGGTCCAGCAGGTCGCGCATCTGATTGAGCTGAATCTGGGCAATCTCGCGCAGCTCCTCTCGCGTCAGGCGGTGGAACAGCACAATTTCGTCTACCCGATTGAGAAATTCTGGCCGGAAATGATCGCGCAGGGCGGCCATCACCCGGTCTTCCATTACCGCCTCGTCGCTGGTGTCCAGAATGTATTGGCTGCCAATGTTGCTGGTCATGATGATGACCGTGTTGCGGAAGTCGACGGTACGACCCTGACCATCGGTCAGACGGCCGTCGTCCAAAACCTGCAAAAAGACGTTAAACACCTCGGGATGCGCCTTCTCGATTTCGTCGAACAGCACCACGGCGTACGGCCGTCTACGCACTGCTTCCGTTAGCTGGCCGCCTTCGTCGTACCCCACGTAGCCGGGGGGAGCACCAATGAGCCGGGCCACGGTGTGCCGCTCCTGATACTCGCTCATGTCGATGCGCACCATGTTGCGCTCATCGTCAAAAAGGAATTCGGCCAGGGCGCGGGCCAGTTCGGTTTTACCAACGCCGGTGGGCCCCAGGAAGATAAAGCTGCCGATGGGCCGATTGGGGTCTTGCAGGCCGGAGCGGCTGCGGCGCACCGCCGCGGCCACGGCGCGAATGGCTTCATCCTGGCCCACCACGCGATCGTGCAGGCGCTCTTCCATATGTACCAGCTTTTCTACTTCGCCTTCCAGCAGCTTGCTCACCGGGATGCCGGTCCATTTGGCCACAATTTGGGCAATCTCTTCGGTGCCCACTTCTTCTTTCAGCAGCGCACCTTCCTGCTGCATGGCGGTGAGCCTGTCGCTCGCTTGCTTGAGGGATTGTTCAAGCTCGTGCAAACGACCGTACTGCAGCTCGGCCGCCTTCTGGTAATCCATTTCGCGCTGCGCCTGCTCAATTTCTACGCTCAGGTGGTCAATTTGCTCCTTGATTGACTGAATGCGCTCAATTGCTTCTTTCTCCGCCTGCCAGCGGGCCGTGAGCTCGGTGCTTTGTTCTTTCAGGTTTGCCAGTTCCTCTTCTAGCTTCTTCAAACGCTCCTTACTGGCCTTGTCCTTTTCTTTTTTCAGCGCCTCGCGCTCAATTTCACGCTGCATAATTTCCCGATCTACCACGTCCAGCTCGGCAGGCTTGCTGTCGATCTCCATACGCAGGCGGCTGGCGGCTTCGTCCACCAGGTCAATTGCCTTGTCAGGCAGGAAGCGGTCGGTGATGTAGCGATTGCTCAGCGTTGCGGCGGCAATGGTCGCCCCGTCGGTTATGCGCACGCCGTGATGCACTTCGTAGCGTTCCTTCAGGCCGCGCAAAATGGAAATAGTGTCCTCGACGCTAGGTTCGCCTATATAAACGGGCTGGAAGCGGCGCTCCAGCGCTGCGTCTTTTTCGATATATTTGCGGAATTCGTCCAGGGTGGTAGCGCCGATAGCGTGCAGTTCGCCACGGGCCAGCAGCGGCTTCAGCATGTTGCTGGCGTCCATGCTGCCTTCGGCCGCGCCAGCGCCCACCAGCGTGTGCATTTCATCAATGAAAAGGATGATCTGGCCTTCAGCTTCCTGAATTTCCTTCAGGACGGCCTTCAGGCGTTCCTCAAATTCGCCGCGATATTTGGCCCCGGCCACCAGTGCGCCCAAATCAAGGGCTACCAGTCGCTTATCCTTTAACCCCAGAGGGACGTCGCCACGCACAATGCGCTGGGCCAATCCTTCGGCGATGGCGGTTTTACCCACGCCGGGATCGCCAATAAGCACCGGGTTGTTTTTGGTGCGGCGGCTCAAAATCTGGATAACGCGCCGGATTTCTTCATCGCGCCCAATGACGGGATCAAGCTTGCCTTTGCGCGCTTCCTGGGTGAGATCGCGGCCGTATTTCACCAGGGCCTCGTACTGGGCCTCCGGGTTCTGGCTGGTGACGCGCTGCGAGCCGCGCACGGCGGCCAGGGCCTGCATGATACTGTTGTAGTCGATGCCGTGTCGGGCCAGCAGCTCGCGCACGCTGCCCGCTTTGGGCTGGGCCATGGCCATCAGAAGGTGCTCCGTGGAGACGTAGTCGTCTTTCATATTGTCGGCGATGCTTTGCGCTTCTTCTACAATGCCGTTCAGGTTGCGGCTTATGCCCACCTGAACGCTGCTGCCGGTAGCACGCGGCAGTCGCCCCAACGCTTGCCGCAGGCTGTTTTGCAACATGCTGGTATCCGTGCCAATGCGCTTGAGCAGGGAAGGCACAACGCCGCCTTCTTGCCCTACAAGCGCACTGAGCAGGTGTTCCGGCTCAATCGCCGGATGGTTATAGCCCTGGGCTAAGTTCTGAGCCTCCAGAACCGCCTCTTGAGCCTTTTGTGTAAATTTGTCTAATCTCATAATCGTACTTTTCCATTACTTGAATTTTGTATTGAAACACAACAATTATGTCATCTTCAAGTTAGAAAAAGGTAAGAGCACAACAATAATTTCTAATAGAAGAAACAATCAGGGGACATGAAGCGTCTTGTCATAAATGTTGTGTATACTTAAGGGCAGTCCATAGTTCAAATGGAGGCAATATGCTAACTCGTCTTAAAGTCAGTGGTTTTAAAAATTTGGTAGATGTTGAAGTACGGTTTGGCCCATTTACCTGTATCGCAGGAGCAAATGGTGTTGGTAAATCCAACCTTTTCGATGCAGTTCTTTTCTTGAGCGAGCTTGCTGGCAACACTTTGTTAGAAGCGGCCTTGTCCGTTCGTAAGTCTGAAAGCGGCCGGACGACGAGTATTCGCTCCTTATTTCACCGCACAAAAAACAAGGGTGACGAGGTAATGTCATTTGAAGCTGAAATGATCATTCCCGAGGAAGGAATAGACGATTTGGGCCAGCAAGCAAAGGCGTCTATCACATTTGTTAGGTACAAAGTTGTGTTAGCTTATTTGCCGGAAGAAACCTTACCGTCAGTAGGAGCACTAAAGTTAGTTCACGAAGAGTTAGAGCATATTAATCTTGGTGATGCCTCAAAGCACTTACCATTTTCACATTCAGTCAGGGGATGGAGAAACTCTGCTGTAAGAGGCAGACGGGTATCTCCTTTCATATCTACTGAAGGGGATGGAGACGAAAGAACTATTAAGCTTCATCAAGACGGTGGAGGGGGACGCCCAAAGACTTTTTTGGCTCGAACTTTACCAAGGACGGTTTTGTCAACAGTTAACGCCACAGAAAGTCCGACAGCTTTGCTGGCGCGACGTGAGATGCAATCATGGCGATTGTTGCAATTGGAACCTTCTGCACTTCGGGAGCCAGATGAGTTTACTGCTCTACCTAAATTGGGTTCAGACGGCTCCCACCTGCCTGCAACCCTTTATCATTTGAGTAAAACATTTTCTAAGCAAGAAGGTGCTGAAGATTCTCCAACTTGGATTTACGACCAAGTATCCAGCCGTCTAGCGGAACTTATTGACGACGTTTATGCAATTGAAATAGATCGAGATGAAAAGCGACAATTGTTGACTGTTCAAGTACAAGATAAATATGAAACAATTCATCCGGCCCGTTCTTTGTCAGATGGTACGCTTCGTTTTTTAGCCTTAGCAGTACTAGAACAAGATACAAGAGCAGGAGGTGTGATTTGCCTTGAAGAACCTGAAAACGGCATTCATCCCAAACGAATTCCGGCAATTTTACGCTTATTGGAAGACATTGCGGTTGATGTTGATGAGCCTGTTGGAAATGATAATCCTCTTAGGCAAGTGATTATTAATACACATTCTCCTGTTGTAGTTAATCAAGTAAATGACGATAGTTTGTTAATTGCGGAGCAAAAAGAAACGACAAGGAATGGAGATTATTTTCAGAGCGTGCGGTTTAGCTGGCTGCCAGATACCTGGCGTGCTCAGGCAGACCCGAACCGTATGCCAGTGGCACGAGGTAAAGTAATTGATTACTTGCGGCAGGTAATTGATTTCAGTGATAGGTCTACGCACGGTCAATATGCAACAGAAAAGAAATCTACCCGTGTTCGCGATCGTTTTGATCTTCAACCCCAACCAAGTCTTTTCCTTCATGAGAAAAATGAATGAGTTTAGGTACACATTTGTAACTGAGGGTAGTTCAGACAAAGCTCTCATGCCTATCCTAACCTGGCTTTTGAGGGAGAATGGCATTCAAGTGGCTATTCAGCCTGAATGGGCTGATTTAGGAGAGGTTCGGTTTAGCGAGAAGGTGAGTTTAGCGGCAAAGGTTCGAGAGTCTATACGTTTATATCCTTGCGATTTACTGTTTATTCATCGAGATGCTGATAAGTTCTCGCGCGAAAAGAGAAAGGAGGAGATTTTAGAGGCAATCAGCATTGCCGAGAAGGACATTGAGGTACCAAGTGCCGTATGTGTTGTGCCTGTAAGAATGCAAGAGGCTTGGCTTCTAATAGATGAGGATGCAATACGGTATGCAGCTGGAAACAGAAATGGGCAACATAATTTAGACATGCCGCCCATCCATAAATTAGAAAGTTTAGCGGATCCAAAAAGCCTACTTCATGAACTGTTAAAAATTGCTAGTAGAGCTACTGGCAGGCGTCTTAAACGATTCAATTCAAATCGGTCCCATGCAGTACAACGAATCGCGTCCTTTATAGAAGATTTTTCTATTCTTCGTAATCTGGAAGCATTTGCGGCTCTTGAGGCTGAATTAGTTGATGAACTTAGTAAGTTCCGGTGACATGTAAAGCTATTTCGAATTAAGCTTCAGTTCTCTCAATCTTGCGAACAGTTCTTTTTCTTCTTCGCTTAAGTCCGTGGGCAGCTGCACGTCAAGCGTAGCAATTAGATTCCCACGTTCTTCTGGATTCTTTATTTTGGGCATTCCCAAACCGCGCAGGCGGAACTGTTTGCCGTTTGCGGTTTCTGGGGGAATGGTGAGTTTCACAGTACGGTCAATGGTCGACACATCAACCTGACCACCCAGCAGGGCCGTGTACAGATCGACGGCCACGCTCGTTTTCAAGTTGTCCTCGTCCCGCTCAAACTGGCCATCTGGCTTCACTTTGATGCTCAGATACAGATGGCCGCCGTCTTGTCCTTGCCCTTTCAAGCGAACACGCGAGCCGGTCTTCACCCCGCGCGGAATTTTGGCTTCGATGGAACGGCCGTTTTCCCATTGAATCGTGCGGCTGGTGCCATAGAATGCTTCCGCCAGCGAGATCTCGATCATGTGCTCCACATCGCGGCTGCGACGGAGAGATTGGCCTTGCTGGCCGAAAATGTCGCTGTAGTTAACGCGTTGGCCGCTGGTTGTCCGGCCGCCCATCTGACCAAATAAGGCCTCGAAAAAGTCAGAGAAGCCACCGCTGCCGCCAAACATTTGCTCGAACTCTTCCTGGCTGACGTTGCGCGTTTGTCCGCGTCCACCAAAACCTTGTTGGGCTCCCCACTGCGACCAAAAGTCGTCTGGACGGCCGCCGGCACGCTGATACTGCTGCCACTGCGAGCCAAATTGATCGTACATTTTCCGCTTCTCAGCGTCAGACAGCACTTCATTGGCTTCGTTGATGTCCTTGAATTGCTGCTCTGCCTGCGGATCATCCTTATTTAAATCGGGGTGATACTTACGGGCCAGTTTGCGATATGCTTTTTTGATTTCATCCTGACTGGCAGTCTTAGACACGCCGAGGATGCTGTAATAGTCTTTATAGTCCATTGGCCCTTCCTATTTCAAGTGAAAAGTTATAAGTGAAAAGTAAAAAGTGATAAGTTAAACTCACTTTTTACTTTTCACTTTTTACTCAATTACATCTCCTGGAATTCGCCCTCTACGACGTCATCCGGGTTTTCCTGGCCTTTGCCATTGGAGCTGCCAGCGTGCCCGTTGCTGCCTGGGGCAGTTGGACCACCTGGTGCTGCCTGGCTTTGGTAAAGTTGCTGGCTCAGCGCATGGCTGGCCTGCTGCAGCTGCTCGGTCAAGTTCTTGATTTGGGTTGTGTCTTCGGTGGTAACGGCCGTTTTCAGTTCAGCGATCATGCCTTCAATCTGGCTCTTTTCGCCTTCGGCCACCTTGTCACCCAGCTCGTTCAGGCTCTTTTCGGTCGCGTAGATCATCTGGTCTGCCTGGTTGCGCGCCTGGATCAGCTCACGCAGCTTGGTGTCTTCTGCTTCGTGCTGCCTGGCCGCACTTACCATGCTTTCTACCTCTGCCTCGGACAGGTTGGTAGAAGCAGTGATCTGAATCTTCTGCTCTTTACCGGTTGCCTTGTCTTTTGCGGTTACATCCAGGATACCGTTGGCATCAATATCAAACGTAACCTCAATCTGCGGCAAGCCACGAGGTGCAGCGGGAATACCTTCTAAGCGGAACATCCCCAGCGTTTTGTTGTCTTTCGCCATGGGTCGTTCTCCCTGCAACACGTGTACGTCAACGGCCGTTTGGTTATCTTCGGCTGTGCTAAAGACCTCCGTTTTGCGCGTCGGAATGGTTGTGTTGCGCGGAATCAGGGGCGTCATGACGCCGCCTAAAGTTTCCAAGCCCAGGCTCAATGGCGTTACGTCTAACAGCAGAACATCTTTAACGTCCCCGGCCAGCACACCACCTTGAATGGCTGCACCCAGTGCCACCACTTCATCAGGATTTACGCTCTTGTTAGGGGCCTTGTTGGTAAGGTCTTGCACCAATTCCTGCACCATTGGCATTCGCGTAGAGCCACCTACCAAAACGACCTCATCGACGGCCTGGGCAGACAGCCCGGCATCTTCAAGTGCTTTTTCAAATGGCTCGCGTAGACGCTGCACCAAATCTTCAGTCAGCTGCTCAAATTTAGCGCGGGTCAATGTAAGCTGCAAATGCTTTGGTCCATTGGCATCGGCCGTGATGAACGGCAGATTCAGCTCTGTCTGCATCAGGGATGACAGCTCAATTTTAGCCTTTTCGGCCGCTTCGCGCAGACGCTGCAATGCCTGACGATCCTGGCTCAGATCAATGCCCTGGTCTTTGCGGAACTCATCAATCATCCAGTTCACAATGCGCTGGTCCCAGTCATCACCACCCAGGTGTGTGTCACCATGTGTAGACTTAACTTCCACGACACCTTCGCCTACTTCCAAAACGGAAACATCAAACGTACCGCCACCGAGGTCAAACACCAAAATGGTCTGGTCCTCTTTTTTGTCTAAGCCATAGGCCAGGGCTGCGGCCGTGGGTTCGTTGATGATGCGCAATACTTCTAGCCCAGCAATCTTACCGGCATCTTTTGTTGCCTGTCGCTGGCTGTCGTTGAAGTAAGCAGGTACGGTAATAACCGCCTGGGTAATGTTTGTGCCAAGGTAGGCTTCCGCATCTCGCTTAAGTTTTTGCAGGATAAACGCGGAAATTTCCTGTGGGGAATAGTTCTTATCTACAACGGGAACCTGAACACGGGCATCTTGTTGCGGCCCGGCCACGATTTCATAAGGCACCATTTCCTGGGTGCGTTGCGTTTCGGCGGCATCAATATGACGGCCCATTAAACGCTTAACAGAGTAAATGGTGTTATCTGGATTAACAACGGCCTGTCGCTTGGCGGTCTGGCCTACAAGCCGCTCACCTTTCTTATTGAAAGCTATAATAGAAGGAGTCGTATTACCCCCTTCTGAAGATGGAATTACAACAGCGTCGCCACCTTCCATCACGGAGACGACGGAATTTGTTGTACCTAAGTCGATACCTATAATTTTGCTCATGCTTAATGCTCCTCTCGTTACAATTTCTGCGAATATGTCGCTTCTACTTATTTCTTTTCTTGTTTAATTGGTTGGCTTCTTATGTAAAAAATCCAGGACCTATTTTGCTTAATCAGCATATGATTTGTGTAAGACGGCCGTTAGAAAATCGTTTGCGTTCCTCATCTGCCAGGGAAATTCCTGGCGATCCATAAACAAAAACAGGCGCTAGAGCAGTTTCTCCGGCGCCTGTAAGGGTGATTCTTGGTCGTTAAGTTGTCTTTAGATTAATAATTATGCTTCAACAACCGTGGCCCCGTCACCTCATCAGAATCGTCTGGTGTGGGCAGGCTAAAGCTGCCAACTCGACGCTTCCTATAAATGCAGCAGAAATGAAAAGACGCTGCACAAACGTCTGTGCAGCGTCTGGGGCAACTGTTGCGTACAGAATCTTACTTATCTGACACGTATTTTTGTGCCATTTCTTGTTCTTTTTTATCAGCCCGCACGCGCACCAGAATGCTCAGGCCCAGGATGATAAGGGCAAGGGGCCATGCTTTTCCTACAAACGCCAGCGCGGCTAACAGGATGCCACCGAACAACACAGAAGCGCCGATGAAACTGATGATTCCGCCGGGAATCAGTGCCCACCAATGCGTTTCCTCACCGAAAACGGCCGTTGTCAGCGTAATTAGCCCAAAGCCAAGGCCCAGGCATAGCAGAAAACCGCCGCCTTCATTCTCCACTGGCCAAATTGAAAAAGGTCCGGCAATGGCATAGATACCCCAACCAACGCCGCTTAAAATGCCCCCTGGGATCATAAGGCCGTCTGAATGGGTCAAAATGCCCCATACTAAAAATAGTGCACCCAAGCCTGGCACAATTAGCAAACCAATATTGTATGAAACTTCAATCGGCCAAAACTGAAGCGCCAATGCCAGCAAACCGATTGCTATTAAAATTAAACCACCTTTAAAATCTTTCTTTTGTATTTCCATCAGGTTCCTCCAAGCGAATTTAAATATAGTTTAGAACATCGCCTGCCCGAATGGATGTGCCGGAAGTCATACACAGGTCATGTTGCTGCTATGACCCGGAATGCAAAAACCCTGCCAGAATACAGCTCTGACAGGGTTTATCGTTAGCAGGGTAGATTGGGCCAATTTCAAAAATTGGCCCAATCTTTCAATGCATCACTTCGTTATATAGACGACAGTTAGCAGCCTAACTCAACATTGAAGCAAGAGTCAACGCCGGGCTCAAAGTCCAGAATTTCATCTGTTCCATTGTTGCCATTGATGACATCTGCGCCAGTACCGCCAGTAAAGACGTCGTCCCCGAACAGTCCAGAAAGCTGGTCATCGTCACCGTAGCCAAAGATCGAGTCGTTAGCCAGGCCCGCAGTGATGATGTCTACCTGGTCTGTGCCGTGAATCTCGTAGCACGTGCTGTTGCTAAAGCCCTGCGTCTGGCCCCAGCGCCCTGCATGGAAGCGTACGCCATTGTAATTGGGGTCACCAGCGAGGATTATAGATGCTGCCCCCGTAAATGGGCTTCCATCCAGAGCGACCACGTAACACCCATCGCCATTCGTTGCATAGGGGAAGGTGAACTGGGCCAAAACTGGGTCGTGGTCAGTAAAGCGAAAGTCCGTGTCTCGCTCTGCGTTGCCATGAACTACGTCTACCCCGGTCAGGAAGTTGTTGTACAGATTGTCACTTACCAGGATGTGATCCAGCACCTGCAAATTGCCTTCAAACTGGTAGGTGTATTGCTCGGTAGCAGGCAGCGTTTCAATCAGATTGTTCAGCTCGTTGCCCTCTAGCGTATTGATTGGCGCTGAGAACTGGAAGTCGTTCAGATCGCCCGCCACAATAACGTTTGCATTGGGATCCAACGCCAGAATATCTTGCACAAAGCTGTTGATTACCGTTGCCTGCTGCAAGCGCTGCACCTCGGAATCCAGCACCGGGGGCTGCACGCGTCCAAACAGCGGATCATCGCCACCTTTGGAGTTGAAATGGTTTGCCACCACGATGATTTTCTGGCCGCCAAAGATGAACTCGCCTGCCAGAGGCTTGCGGCTTTCAAACCAGGCGTTGTCGTTTGGATCAATTCGGCCAGGGCTCACGCTAAGCTCTACGCCGTTGGCGCCTAATGAAACCGTCGTTGCCGTAACCGCATCACCGCCAGGACGATCTACAAAAGTTACCCGATCTAGACGGAAAAGGAAGCCAACGCGGATGTTGCCGCCAGGCGCACCACCGTCTGTAAGGTCAAGAGGGGCAATATCGCGGTAATCGTAAACCGGACCGCCAGCTGCTTGTATGGCGGCAATTAGCAAGCCATAGGTCTGGCTGGCATCGGTCACGCCATTATTCGTGAAGCCACTGTTATCCTGAACCTCCTGCACGCTGATGATGGCTGGCGCGTTCATGTTGTTAACAATCTGGCTTGCCAGCGCATCGAATTTATCCTGGCTGTCGTTGGGGCTGAGGTTTTCCACGTTGAAGCTTGCCACCGTCAGCTCTGTTCCGTTGCCAGTAAGACTGGTTGTTTCAGCGGTGAAGCTGCTGTTTACGGCGGGGAGCGGATCCGGGTTCAGAACCTTGAAGTTGCCAAAGCTGTAGTCTATTACGCCTACAATTGGTCCGGCAAACGTATCGCCGACATTGGCATCCGGCTCGTCGAAGAAGAGCGCGTCGTCAATCATAATGCGCTCTGGATTGAAATCGTTCGGGCTAATGACGACACCGCCGCGAGCCGTGAGACCAGTGGCATTGGCGCCCAGGTCGCCAACGACTGAGATTTCACCAAAACGCGTACCGCCCACAACCTGCGCGTCATTTATCTGTACCAGCATTGCTTCAAGACTCTCGTAGAAGTCGATACCGTCATTTGCTGGATCAAAGGTTGGGGTCGTGTCTACATCACCGGTGGAATCATCATCGATGATGGTGTTTGGCGGAATACGGCCGCCATTACCCAGGACAGTTGCAGCTGGCAGCGGGTTGCCGCTGGAATTCACCGTGATCGTTGCCCCAACCAGTTCAGTTGTAGAGAGATTGCCGGTGCCGAAGCCGCCGGGATAGAATTCGTCCACCGTGGCCACGATGGTAATCGCATCCCCCACGGCAACGGGTGGGTTAGAGCCAGTAAAGACGAAGATGGCATCTGAGGTGGCGTCATTGCCGTCACCAACCGGGTCTTGCAGGTAGAAACCATTCGAACCGACCACGGTAACAATACCTTCCGTTTGCACATTCTGCCCATCATATGTGGAAAGGTGGGCTTCCCCTTGAATTTCCATGATGGTTACGGGGGTGCCAAAGGTGCAGCCAGAGAATGGCGTGCCATCGAGCTGTGTGCCTGGAGAAAAGAGCGCGCCACCAGAAGCGACCGCATTACTGTGTAGCACAAAGGCTCCGGAGATGTCTGGCTCGCGGGTTAGCGATTGGTCATTTCCCCCTTCGCTGCCATAGACATATTCAAGGGTACTGGAGCTGCCATCATCTATCAGAATGGTATCGCCGCCATTGTTGAGGCCCAAAGCACCAGAAGATGCTGTTTGGACAACCGCGCCGCCGAAAACGCCGGTTGGCGTATCGCCACCAAAGACGACGGCCGTACAGTCAGCTGGAATCACGGTATTATCGGGGAAGGTGTGGCGCACCTGCACAGCATCGCTGATGGACCAGCCACTGACGTCTAAATCGGCACCGCTGACGTTCACGATTTCGATGAACTCGTCGTCGCTGCTGTCGCGCGTGCCGTCGCCATTGGCGTCGCCAGCGGCGTCTGCCGCCGGATCCGCCAGGAATTCATTGATGACGACGCTGGTGATGTTCAGGCTAACCGTATCGAAGCTGAAGCTAACGTCGGAAGACATGTTGTCCGGCGGATCGTCCGTGTCGTTATCGGTAACCTGAGCGGCAAAAATAGTGACGGTACAGGTTTCTGAATTGTCAAAGTCTGTATCGGGATCGAGCGTGTAGCTGGCGGGGCCGCCGCTGGCTACGGCCGTATGAACCCCACTCACTGTGCAATCAATATCGAACCAGCTGCCGCTAACGGTTACGTCTTCGCTAAAGTTAATCGTGATGTTGGCATCGATGGCTACACCTGTTGCACCATTTGCCGGGTCTGTGCTGGCAACGCCAGGAGCGGCATCCCCAGCCAGAGGCACAAAGCTGCCGGTGGGGAAGGGAACGGCCGCAGTGCCATTGTCAGTTTCACCATCTAAGGCATTTGGCCCGCTAAACGTCCAGTTGGAAATGTTGAAAATGGTGCCATCGGCTTCGGTGCCAGAAACGCGATAGGCCCAGCCGTCGAGGTATTCCCACGGCTCGCCTGTGCCATCCGTATTGATGTCGCCGAACGTGTCGATGACGGCGCCATTTTGGAACAGTTCGATGGCGTCATCACCGTTGATGGAAGCGGCCGTGCCGTCTGTGTAATCTGGGGCAAAGCCAAAGAAATTAGCAAACTCTACTGCTTCTGTTGCTATATAAATGAATTGACCGGCGGTTGCCGCGTCAGATGGAAAACTAAACTCTTCTCCGTCGGTACCGCCACCATTGTTAGCCGCGCCAATTCCGTAAATACTCAGGTCAGGAATATCGTTGACGACATATAGCTCGACTGCTTTAGGTAATCCACCGGTAAGAGGACCATCTATAACACCGGTGATGAGCAAATCAGTGGCGATTGCTCGTGAGGGGGCGGCTGTGCTTACTAAGAAAATAAACACAGCAACCAGAACAAGTAATTTGGGGTTGATCCTTCTCAATGTTTCCTCCGTGTGGTGTGCCAGAGGCACGCTAAAGTGGGGTGTCCCTAAAAGCCCGTGGCAGTTGGAATCTGGCGGCAACAGGCCAAAACCTGTTTAGGGGAGCCAGAAAGAGTAATTTGTTCAGGCTTTATTCACGGGAGCTTCCGCAAAAACAGACAAATGCCACTAGATAAAAATATAGTGAGGCCAAGTTACAGCTTATCTTACCAAAATGCTTACGATGAGCTTTTTGAATTGTGAAAGGCACACTGCAAATAATAAAAAAGAGGCCTGCACGATGCAAGCCTCTCATTTATTCTTTAATAAACTTCTGCTTTAAGTAATCGGCCAGGTTGCCAATCGTTCTTTTGGAAAAACATTTTGCCGATTACAAAAGAGCTGAGCGCTAACTATTCTCCGGCGATGAAGAAAATCATTGTGGTCTGAATGGAATTGTCGTCCGAATTTGTGCCCATAGCAAAAGCATAGACGGGATTCACATCAGACGCATCTTCTATGCTGGGATCTGCATCCTCCAGCGCCGTCAGCAGGCCCTCTACATCAACATACATGACGGGTATGGTGCCGCGTGGGAAGGCAGCCCAGACATTCTCATATTTGTCACTGTCGGCCAAATTTGGATCGTCAGCAAAGACCGTTTCGATAGTTTCACTGCTGGTGGAGAAAACAAGATACTCTCCGCTGAGGCCGTAAGCGCCGATTAACTCACCAGCTGGGTCTTCCACTTCATAAATCGTTACATTATCGTTAGCAGAGTCGTCTACACTAAATTCTTGATCTTCCAGACCATCTGTAAAGTCTTCAACAAGCGTAACTAACTCTTCGCCATTGGAGCTGCCAAGCATAACGATCGCACCCAAATCGGCGCCAAGCTCGTTGGCAATCACACCGTCATCGCTATCCATGACGGCCAGGCTGTATTCGCCGTCCAGCAGCGGGAAAAGCTCATCGCTGGGGTTAAAGCCAAACATATCGTCAAACATGTCCATTGCTTCGTCTAAATCATCTTCGCTAACGCCTGCCTGGTCGAGTGAGTCTAACACGCTTTGCCAGGCAAGGTCTAGCCGATGGCCCACGAGGAAGACATACGTAGCTTCGGGTAGGAATTCGGCCGTAGCAACGTCATCTGTTTGGGCTTCCATCATCGCTTGTTGTTCTTCTGTCAGGCTCTCATAGTTGCCCACAAAATCCATCCGAATACCTTCTGAGACCATCATGGCAGCCATGCCAACGCCCGTCAAACCCATATCTTCAATTAAATCAGCATCAAAGCCTTCAAATTCACCGCTATCTTCAGCGGCCTTGAGGGTATTTTCTAGCCCTTCGCCGCTCATATAAAAGGTAAATGCTCGGTCGCCCGGCAGCTCGGCAACCACATTTTGATATTCGGCTACGTCTGCGAGGCCATCGCCCTGATGGGCATCAATTGCCTCTTCCAACAGATCGATGTTGGCAGCGAGGAAAAAGATATCATCGGAACGGCCGAATGCCAGCTGCTCATCTTCAAAATCACTATCTACTTCGAAGACAATCACGCCATTATATTCGTCATCATCCACGTCATTGCCCGTTTCATCCTCAATGGCATCGATCAAATCCTCGATGAATTGGTCTGCCAACGCCGTATCACGTATCGTGGCGGCAAAAATCATCTGGGGAACCTCGCCCTGGTCCATTGCCTCAATGTCTAACTCGATGAGACCAATACCCATGTTGGGGCCAATCCAGGGCATCACATCGTCTTCAAGGGTAAGGCCAGTAGCCTCGTCCAGATCTTCATCGATCTGCTCTAGCAGGCTGATCGGGTCATCGGGATCGAACTCTACTTCGTTTTCGTCGAGAATATCTTCAAAGGCGCGGGCGACACGGCTGGCATCTTCGTTGGCCAGGTTCAGAACATTTAGCTCCATCAACAAGCTTGTGTCTACGGGCATAACGTTGGCAATCTTATTTTCGTCAGCGCCAAACAGGTTGGGTAGAAGAAAAATTGCGTCAATAACGACGACGGCTATCACGGCTAAGGCTACAATGCCGCCTATAATGAGCATCCGATTGCCGCCACCGGGTGCTGTTGGGTTATTTGTTACTTGAGTTTGTTCGGTCATTTAAAACCCTCCATAAATTGGTTTTACGCAAGCCGCATCAGTGTGTAAAACGATCAAAGTGCTGGACGCGATTTGCTTCAATACAAAAGAAATACAATACTGCACTGTCCGCTTGGCGTGCTGACCTGAAGAAGTTTATCGGGTAGAAAAGTCGCTAGGTGCACGCTGGCAGCGTACAAACAAATGGTTCAGGTCAGTACTGGCTAAGCGGAATAATAACATATTTGGTTTAGATTGAGCGATCAGCTTAAGCAATCAGTACCTTAGTCTAACGGTGAAACGATCCTAAATCGATCCGGGGAAAACGGCCGTAACCCAATTAACATTTGTACTACATACTACTTTTTGTTTTTACCCAAAACTACGCTGCTGTTACAATTAGCGGCATGACCGCTGTTCAACTTTTCGCCGTAGAGCAAGACGGGATACGGCCGTTGCCAATCCCAGAGCATGTCACCAGTTTCGACGAGCTGTACGATGGCCTGGAACTGGGCGTCTACTCAGCTTTGCGCACCTTTGAGCACAATAAATTTTTATTTCTAGAGCACCATATTCAGCGCACGCGTGATTCCATGGCTTTGCTGGGCTGGCGCGATGAGTTGGATGAAGCGCGTTTGCGTGCTGCACTGCACGAAGCATGTACGCAATATCCGCTATTGGAGGCCCGCGTGCGGTTTGACTTTCTGGCAGCTCCGCCACGCCATCTGGGCACGCAGAGCCGCCTCTTGATTGGCTTGATGCCTTTTACACCGCCGCCGCCGGAGCTGTATAAAAGTGGCGTGCGCGTGAGCTTCGCGCCTGAGCTAGCCCGCAGTAACCCGCAGGCTAAAACGGCCGATTTTGCCCAGGTGCGGCGCGCCTACAAAACAGGCGGAGCGATTTATGAATTTCTGCTGGTCAGTAAGCAGGGTGAAATCCTGGAAGGTACCGGCACTAACTTTTACGGCGTGCTGAATGGTGTATTCCACACGGCGGGGTCTGGAGTGCTCGCAGGCATTACGCGCAAAATTATCCTAGATCTGGCTGCCGAGTCAGGCATTCCCACCAGTCTGACGGCAGTTAAAGTTTACGAAATTCCCCAACTCTCGGAAGCGGCACTGAGCGGCTCGTCGCGGGCGCTGCTGCCGGTGGTTCAAATTGGTGATCAGGTGGTGGGCAACGGCCGTCCAGGCCCCATCTGCCAGCAAATCTTGGCAGCATACAATGAATTTGTGGCGCGTGAGGTGAAAACGGCCGTATAAAAAACAGCCACGGATTGCACGGATTATCGCAGATTGATTTTTATCTGGGTAAATCCGTTTGAATCAGTGGCAAAATAATTCTGGAGTAAGTAATGATTCATGGAACCCATAACGCCGTGCCCGATGCACGGAATGAGAATGTGCTGATTTACATCAACGGGGAGCTGTTTGCCAGAAATGAGGCTAAGATATCCGTCTTTGATAGCGGCTACCTCATTGGCGACGGCATCTGGGAAGCGCTGCGCCTGCATGAGGGCGTACTGGTTTTTCTGGATGAGCACCTGGACCGGCTGTGGCAAGGGGCAGCGACCATTGGCATGAATGTGGGCATGAGCCGTGAGGAGCTGACCGACGCGCTCTGGCAAACCATTAATGCAAACGAAATGCACGACAATGTCCACGTCCGCTTCATGCTGACGCGCGGCATTAAAAAGACGCCATCACAGGACCCACGCCTGACGATCAGCGGGCCGAACCTGGTAATTATTGCCGAACACAAGCTGGCCGACGCCGCCAGCCGCGAACGGGGTGTAACGCTGTTCACCAGCAGCATCCGGCGCGGCTCGCCGGACTACCTGGACCCGCGCCTGAACTGCCACAGCAAGCTGCATGAGGTGATGGCGCTGGTGCAGGCGCTGGAGGCCGGGGCCGACGAGGCGCTAATGCTGGATATTCACGGCTTTGTGGCGACGTGCAACGCCACCAACTTTTTTATGGTGAAAAATGGTGAAGTGTGGACCTCCACCGGGCAATATTGCATGAACGGCATTACGCGGGGCAAGGTGATTGAAGCCTGTCGCCAAAACGATATTCCTTGCTACCAGAAAAACTTCTCGCTGTTTGATGTGTACGGGGCGGATGAGGCATTTGTGACGGGTACGTTTGGTGGGCTGACGCCGGTAACGAAGGTAGACGGCCGTACCATTGGTGCTGGCAGCTATGGACCCATGACCCGGCGGCTGCAGACGCTGTATGAGGGGCTGGTGCATAACGCAGTGCAGGCAGTGAAAAGTAAAAAGTGAGAAGGGAAAAGTGATTTCTTCAAACCAAACAACCCGCATTTGCCTCTGGAGCGGACCACGGAATATTTCTACGGCGTTGATGTACAGCTTTGCGCAGCGGGCGGATACGGCCGTCTTCGATGAACTGCTCTATGCCCACTACCTCTCCAAAACGCCTGCCCGCGAATACCACCCCGGTGCTGAAGAAGTGATTGCCACCATGGAAAACGACGGCGAGAAAGTAGTGCAGGACATTATTCTGGGCGACCATGGCAAGCCTGTACTCTTCTTTAAGCACATGACGCACCATCTAAACGACCTGGACTGGGGCTTTATGCACCAGACGGTAAACGTGATCCTGACGCGCGATCCGGTGGAAATGCTGCCCTCCTATGCCAAACAGGTAGCGCAGCCAGCCCTGCACGATGTGGGCTATGCGCTGCACCTGGAACTTTTGGATTACCTGCAAAGTTTTGGGCAGACACCACCTGTTTTGGACTCCAAACAGACGCTGCTCAATCCGCGTGGCGTGCTGACAAAGCTGTGCCAGGAAATAGGCATTCCTTTTGATGAGGCAATGCTCAGCTGGCAGGCAGGCGCTCGACCGGAGGACGGCAGCTGGTCCAGGTTTTGGTATGACGCCGTGCACCGCTCGACAGGATTCCAGAAATATCGCCCTAAATCAGAGCCATTTCCCGAAAAGCTACGGCCGTTGCTGGCTGAATGCCAGCCGTATTACGAAAAATTAGCCGCTCTGGCAATACAAGCGTGACGCCGCTCCATTCGTTTCGGTTCAATTTATGAACTAGACAACTCCTTTCGAGTCCCTACACTGTTGGTACCAAAAAAGGAGTGAAAATATGGATGCTCTTCAGCAAGGTCAGGTACGGCAAAGCGCGGCAGAGATTTACGAGCAATTTTTTCTGCCGGCCTTGTTTAGTCAGTGGTGCGGCCCGGTTTTGCAGGCGGCGCGGGTGGGGCCAGGGCAGCACGTGCTGGACGTGGCCTGCGGTACGGGGATATTGGCGCGCACGGCCGTTCCCTATGTGGAGCCAAACGGCTGCGTCGTAGGGCTTGATGTGAACGAGGGGATGCTTTCTGTGGCCCAAAATAAATCTGCTGCGGTGGAATGGCGGCAAGGCCAGGCAGAGTCGCTTCCGTTTGACGACGCGTCATTCGATGCCGTTGTGAGCCAGTTTGGCCTGATGTTTTTTACCGATCGGCAGCAGGCTCTTGCGGAGATGGTGCGGGTTTTGCGCGCGGACGGCCGTCTGACCGTAGCAGTCTGGGACAGCCTGGAAAACACGCCAGGCTATGCAGCTGTCGTGTCCCTGTTAGAGCGGCTTTTTGGGGCAGAGGTGGCGCAGGGGCTGCGGTCGCCTTACGTGTTAGGCAATACGGCCGAATTAAGGACCCTGTTTACCGATTTGCCCCTGACGGACTTGCGAGTAGAAACGCACGCAGGCAAGGCCCACTTCTCCTCCATCGCCGACTGGATGTTTACGGACATTCGCGGCTGGACGCTAGCTGACGTGATCGACGATGCACAGTTTGGACTGCTTTTGCTGGAAGCGGCGGATGAGCTACGGCCGTTCGTCACCTCAAACGGCACGGTTCAATTCAGCGCTCCTGCGCATATTGTCTCGGCTAAAAAAAGGTAGAAGCAGCGTAAATTCTCTGTTGTATTGTGTCCTGGATTTCGGTATCGTAGACGATAATACCTTCATTCACGTTGTCCAGCTGTGCTACCAGTTCACCATTCTGATTCCAAACCGCGCTTTGCCCTGCACACTGGCCTCCATCCGCCGGGCCAACACAATTAGCCATCAACACGGTCATCGCGAACTTTCTAGCAATCTCCGCTAGCCTGGTGTTTGCCTTCTCTATGCCGTCTACAAATTTTGCCACGCTGGCAATGTAAATTTTGGCCTTGTTGCTGGCTGCTTTGGCTGCATGCTCGGGCACCGCCAGTTCGTAGCAAATGGCTAGCGCTACTTCATTATGCTTTCCTAGAAGACCGGAAACTGGCTCGCCGGGCACGAAATATGGCTCTTCATCTGCGTGCAAATATTGCTTTGAATAAAGCTGGCCGGGCTTCTGCGGTTGGAAGAGTATCAGGCTAATGTGAGGGCGTGGCTGGCTTTGGGTTGGCGCACCCACGCCAATAGTTATTTGCCTTTCGTCGGCCAGATCCTGGAAAACGGTCAGGCGAGGATCATCGGGTGGGATAGCCAAAGTCTGGGCCAGCGTTGGCTCGTACCCGGTGAGGGAGAGTTCAGGAAAGATGATAATGTTTGCCTGATGGGAAACGGCCGCTTCCACAAACGCAATATGCCTATCAATATTTTGCAGCAGCTCCCCGGTTAGGGGCCGAGTTTGCGCGATGCATATTTTCATGGTGTGCTTTCCAAAAAGCCCAAGACCGTGTCTACAAACAGTTGCGGATTTATATCCATAGCAATATGCCCCTGACCGGGCAAAATGATGATACGGCCGTTGGGCAAAGCCCCTGCAATCTTTTCTGCCACACTGTGGGCAAAAGGCGGGCTGTCCTTGCCCAACAAAAGCGCAGTGGGTAGTTGAAGGCTGACAAACTTCTCGGGCTGGAAACGATAATCCCGATCCAGGGAAAGCTCTCGGGGAACTGTAGGCGCGAGCTTTATTCGCCCCGGCCACATGGGCTGTTGCCGATAGCCAGCCAGCGCCTGGTCTGGCATGCCCACCACTTCGCGCATGAACAGTACAAGCGCCGCTTCAAGCTCGCCGTTATCGATCAGTGCATTCATTCGATCTGGTACATCAGATGGTACCGGCGGGCCTAGGGGCGGCAGTGGTGGCTCGTAAAGAACCAGCTGGCTTATTTTGTTGGTCAGCAGGGCAGCTTCGAGACTGCATAGAGCGCCAAAGGAGTGGCCCAGTACGGCCGTTGGTTCACCAATGGCCCCTAAAACGGTCGCAACATCTTCGGCCTCACGCTGAAATTCATAGTCAGGCGCATCACCGCTGCCCCCACGTCCCCGCCGGTCCATCGCATAGACGGTGAAGTGCTGTTCCAGACGCGGCAAAATACCATTCCAGCGGGTATGGTCTGCAGTGGTGCCATGAACCAAAAGTAACGGCCGTCCAGAGCCGCTTTTTACGAAACTAATTTTCGTGCCGTCACTGGAAGTTGCTTGTGCCATTTATAGACATACCAGAAAGTGGCAGCCGCTTTCGGGGCAAGTTTGGTGGCAGAATGGCTGCTTGAAGTGAGTGAGAGCTATAAACTGAGTCTTTAGCTTTTTAGCGTAGCGCTTAGCTGAACGTTGCTAACGCTGGCGAGCGCCTTGGATACCGGGCAACCCGC
>JBHIWP010000027.1:0-29664 GCA_041987425.1 Promineifilaceae bacterium (SeqCode)
AGTTCTTCTGGCTCCCTGCTGGTAATGTCTGGCGGAATGTGGTCAATAAGCGGCTTAACGGCCTGGCAAACTTGTTTAATAAGGTGCGAAAAATCGTGGTGCGCCTCAGCATCTTTGGCCGAATGGCGGGCGATTTCATGATAATTCTGGTAGCTGTCGGGGCCAAACAAAATATAGTCGCTATTTTCGGCTGGGGTGAAGCTGTTGGGCATGGGCAGCACCATCAGACCGTGCTTCACCAGCTCCAGCTCCTGGACAATGTCGGGCCGCATCAGGCTTAGGGCATAGGAGAAGGTGGTGAAGTGGAAGCCGGGCTTAAGCTCCTCGGTGATGGCCGCGCCGCCAACGAGATGCCGTTTTTCCAGCACGGCCGTTTTCAACCCCGCCTTGGCCAGGTACGCGCCGTTCACCAGCCCATTATGGCCGCCTCCGATTACAATTGCGTCGTATTTTTCGGACATTTTTTGTTCCTAAAGTGATAAGTGAAAAGTAAAAAGAATCGTCGGTCATTCTGAGTGAAACGAAGAATCCCTCTAAACCATGCCCAGTAGAGACTTTGGCCGCTTGACAAGGCTTTGGTTATTGTTGTGCCGTAGGGATGCTTCACTGCGTTCAGCATGACAAATAAGGCAGCCTACGCTTTTTTATGTGGCGGATCGTAAAAGGGCATCCGCACCACGTTGGCCAGCACGTACTTGGGCCGGTGGACTACCATCAGCTCAATATAGGCTGCGCTGCCTGGTTTGCTCAGGTCCGGCGGCAGCTTGCCGATGGCGATGTGCCGTTTGAGCAGCGAGGAGTACATCAGGCTGGTGGCGTAGCCCAGGTAATTGCCCTCGGCATCGTACAGTGAATGGGCTTCTTCGATGGGCGTTGTGTTCTTTGGGGCAATGAGGCCAATATCGTTGTACGCGTGCTCATAGGCCTGCCAGTCGAGCATCAGGCCGACCGTTTTCCAGCGTGTGGTCTTATTTTTTTTCTCATTTTCGATGGCCTGACGGCCGATAAACGGCCGTTCATCCTCATCCAACTTCCTAAACATCCAGTCAAACCCCAGCTCCAGCGGCGTCTCCCGCTGGGCTTTTATCCAGGCATAGCGCGACGTGTCAAAATCGACCTCCAGCAGCAGCAGTCCGGCCTCTATGCGGGCCATTTTGAGCGCCCACATACCCATTGGCGTGATGTTGAAGCCGGCCCCGGCTGCCATCAGCGCCTCCCAAACGTCCACGGCATGCTCTGCCTTGATCCACAGCTCAAAGCCCAAATCGCCCGTGTAGCCCGTGCGGGACAGAATAATTGGCCTGTTGGCAATTTTAGTTTCAGTGACGTGGAAGTAGGGCAGGTCAACGGCCGCTTCGGTAAGCTGGCTGAGCACCGTCCGCGAGTGCGGCCCCTGCAGCGCCAGAATACCATACTCCCGGGACACATCGCTAATTTCCACGCGGCGACGGCCGATTAAGTTGTCCAGATAGCGCAGGTTCGGCTCGGCGGCGGTGAGCAGGAAGTCGTCCGCGCTCAGCCGCAGCACGACACCATCTTCCAGCACGTAGCCTTCGTCGTCACACCAGATGGTGTACTGAGCCTGGCCCGGCTGGCAGGAGCGAATATCCCGCGCCAGCACGCCCGCCAGAAAGCTCTCGGCGTCCGGCCCCTGGATACGGTATTTGAACAGCGGCGACGTGTCGAACACAGCCACGCCGCTGCGGATGGCGAAATATTCGCTAAGGGTAGAAAATTGATAGTTCTGCGCTACCGCATACCCGGCCCAATGCTTCCACAGCATGGTTTGGCAAAGAGGAGCCAGGCAGGGGTAGAAGGGGGTTGTTTTGACCATTTTTGCTTCCTGGTTTCGGGGAGAAAAAGAGAGTGAAAAGTAAAAAGTGATAAGGGGCCAAATTGGCCTCCTACTTTTTACTTTTTACTTATCACTTTTTACTCGCTTCTTGTATTGCTTCGCTAAAAATACCCACGGCCGTATCAATCTCCGCTTCGTTCACCACCAGGGGCGGTATCCAGCGGATTACGTTGCCATAGCTGCCGCAGGTGAGCAACAGCAGGTTGCGCGCTTTGCAGGCGTTGGCTACGGTCATGGCGGTGTTGGCATCTGGTTCGCCATTGGGTTGGGTGAACTCCACGCCCACCATCAGGCCCAGGCCGCGTACGTCGCCAATGACGGAGTGTTTTGTCTGGAGACGGCGCAGGCCGCCCACCAGCTGCTGCCCGCGCTCGGCGGCGTTCTGCACCAGCTTTTCGTCACGCAGTACGTCGATGGTGGTTTTAGCCGCAATCATAGACAGTGCGTTGCCGCCGCCGTAGGTGCCGCCATGCGTCCCTGGCTTCCACTGGCGCATTAGCGCCTCGCTGGCGCCAATGGCCGAGATAGGCATGCCGCTGCCCAGCCCCTTGGCCATCACCATCACGTCTGGCACGATATTGGCGTGCTCAATCGAGAAAAATTTACCGGTTCGGCCGAATCCTGTCTGCACCTCATCTACAATCAGCAAAATATTGTGCTGGCTGCACAGCTGCCGCAGCTCCTGCATAAAGGCGGGCGGGGCGGGCACGTAGCCGCCTTCACCCAGCACCGGCTCGATGATAATTGCGGCCGTTTCGTCTGGTGCGGTCTGGCTTTTGAGCAGCAAATGGAGCTGCTTCAGGCACCATTCGGTTGTTTCCTCGTCGTCCCAGCCGTAGTAATAGCTGTAGGGAAACGGCGCTGTGATGATGCCGCCGGGCAGCGGCTGGTAATTATAGCGATAGACGTACTTCGATGTCGTCATGGCCATGGTTTGGGCGGTACGGCCGTGGAAGCTGCCCTGGAACACGATGATATTGCGCCGTCCCGTGGTTTGTCGCGCCAGCTTTACCGCGCCCTCCACGGCTTCTGCACCGCTGTTGGAGAAAAAGAAGCTGTCAATCGCGGCTGGCGTCACTTCGTTGAGCGCCTGCGCTAGCTCAATAGCCGCAGGCGTCACCACGATGTTCATTTGCCCAAAGATGAGCTGCGCCGCCTGCGCCTGTATGGCCTGGACAATGCGTGGATGGCTGTGCCCGGTATTCATCACGCCAATGCCGGAGGTGAAATCAATGTATTGAGTGCCATCGGCATCATAAAAATAAATGCGCTCCGCCCGCACCGGCTGCATTTCAGTCACGTGCGTCCAAACGGGGGAGAGGTGGTGGGTGGTGCTCATGTCTATTTCCTTTTTTTGAGGTAAGCCGTGGTCGGTAATCGGTAATCCGTAATCAGTACTGTTCACCGATTACGAATTACCGGTTACCGTTCACCGATTACCGACTAACCTGCATCACGTCGTGCGCGGCGCGTACCCCCGTCTCATACGCCCCGTGCACGGTAGCGAAAAAGTGAGGGTGGGTCGCCTCGCCAGCGAAAAATAGCCGTTGCCCGACGGGTTCGGCCAGTGCTGCGCGGTCGGTTGCCAGCTGCCCGACCTGATCAAATGAGTAGCTGCCGTTGGCAAACGGATCGCTTTGCCAGTGGCTGCGGGCGTAAGCCTGCGGCGCAGGAATCGGGCCGAAGCCGTTGTCGCCGAAGATTCGCTGCATTGCCGCCAGCGTGTGCTCCAGCAGTTCGCCGTCGGACCACTGGTTGATTTTACGCGCTCGCCGGCCCGCGTGGTAGGCCACAATGATAGGCGTGCCGCTGTAGTGGCCGACGTTGAGCCAGGCGTGAAACAGCGACGGTTCGCCCTGGCTAAGGTAGTTGAAGCGCTGTTTGTCCTGCGGCCAGTAAAATTTGTCGAAGCGCATGGCAAACTTTTCATAGTTGCCAAAGCCAACGCGCTGAATGGCCTGCTGCTTATCGGCAGGCAGCGGCGGATCGAACTGGATCTGGCCGGATTTGAGTACGCCCAGCGGCAGGGTGAGGATCGCCCGGTCGGCGCTGAATTCACCGCGATTGGTCTCGATGGTTACGCCGTCAGCTGCGGTGGTAATGCGGGAGACGGCCGTTCCCAACCGCACGTCTAACCCTGCTGCCAAATGATCAATTATCATCTTGAAGCCGCCACCGTAGAGCAGTAAATCGCCGCCGGGCAGCTTGACGTAGTAGCTGCTTAACGGCAAATCGATCAGATCCCAGTCGGCGTTGTCATTGTATTCTGTGCGAATGACCGACCAGTAGTGGAAACCATGCTCTTCGTCGCGGGCCATGCTTTCTGGCTGGGGCAAACCGTGTTCGATCCATTCTTTGAGGCTGCGCGCACCGTTGGCCGGGGGGGCATACAAAATAGAGGCCATGGCCTTGTGGAAGGCGGCATTGGCCAGCCGCAGGCCGCGTGAATAGTCGGCCATGTTGAGCAGAACGCCGTCGTGATTGTAAGCCTGTACGGCCGCGCCCGACTCATTCAAGAAGTCGGTGTAGCCCGCCGCGACGCCCAGTTTTTCTGCCAGCGGCGTCAGCGGGTTGCCGTCTGGCCCATGAATCCAGGCTGCGCCTAAATCTACCGAATTGCCCAGGCTGCTGTCGGTATGCGTACGGCCGCCCAGGCGGTCGCGCGCTTCCAGCACGGTGACGTCATAGCCGGCGTCTTGCAGCGTTCGCGCAGCCATGATTCCAGCCATGCCCGCGCCAATTACGAGGGTTTTCTCCGTCATTTTTTCTAGTGAAAAGTAAAAAGTGATAAGTGAAAAGTGGCATTTACTTTTCACTTTTACTTTTTACTCACTCTCCTCTTCGTAAACTATCCGGCCATCACTCACTGTGAGATTAACCTCTAATTGAGCAATCTCCTCCTGTGGGATGGCAAAAATGTCGTCAGAAAGCAGCACCAGGTCGGCCAAAAAGCCGGGCCGGATCTGCCCCTTGCGGTGTTCCTGAAATTCGGCATAGGCAGCATGGCGCGTGTAGCTGCAAATGGCGTCGGCTACGGTTTGCCCCTGGCAGGGATCGCCGGGCTGCCACGGCTGCCGGTTGACGGCCGCATGAATGCCCAGCAGCGGATTGAGCGATACCACTGGCCAGTCGCTGCCGAAGGCGAGCACGGACTTTGCCTGCCGCAGCGTTTGCCAGGCGAAGGCGTGCTGCCACGATTCCGGCGCGATGCGCTGGGGCCAGACGTCACCGGGTCCGGCATCGGTTGGGGCGTGCAGCGGCTGCATGGAGGCCACGACGCCCAGCTCCGCAAAGCGGGGCACATCCTGCGGATGTATCATTTCGATATGCTCTACCCGGTGCCGGTGATCGCGACGGCCGTTTGCCTTCATAGCCGCCTCAAACCCATTCAGCGTCCGGCGCACGGCGCCATCGCCGCAGGCATGGACAAAAATTTGCAGCCCCAACGCGTCAGCGGTGGCGGCATATTGGGCAAATTTTTCCGCGGGCCAGATCGGTTCGCCATGATTCTGCGGTTGGTCAGGATAGCCGTCGACAGAAACGGCCGTATAGCTCTCGTACACGCCGTCCATAAAAAACTTCACCGCGCCCGCGCGCAGTTTGCCGCTGTTAAACTGCTGCCGCATCCGGCTGGCCTGTGTCGCCATTTCTGTTAGCGGCGTTTCGGACTTTACCGAGTAGGGCAAATAAACACGCAGCGTGAGCCGCTCCCTATCTTCTAAAGCGGCGTAGAGCTGCCCCTGGGCAAAATCGCCGTCCATATTGTGTATAGAAGTGAGGCCATTGGCCGCCGCCAGCGCCAGCCCCTTTTGCAGAAGGTGCAGCTTTTCGCTTTCATTGGGTTCGGGCATGGCGCGTCGGATGTAGCGCGTGGCGTCTTCTTCGTATAGCTCTCCAGTTGCCAGGCCGTTTTCATCGACAATCACCTGACCATTTGCCAGTGGGTGAGGTGCGCCGTGGGTCAGGTTGGCGGCGCGCAGCGCGGCACTGTTGACGAAAAGGCTATGCACGTCGTAAGTGTAAAGTGCCAGGGGCCGGTCAGCGACGATCGGGTCCAGGTGGTGACGGGTAAGCGGCTGGTCGGGTGTGGGCAGGCTGTAGGACAGGCCATAACCAGCAACCCATTCTGCCCCGGGATTTTCGGCCAGCCAGCTGTGAACGGCCGCTGCCAGCTCATCCATCGTTTGCACGCCGTAAAGCTGCACGCCATCCAGCTTTTGCGATCCCCAGGCCAGGTGAAAATGGGCATCGATGAAGCCGGGCAGCAGGGAACGGCCGTTGCCGTCAATTTGCCGGGTTTGCCGCCCGCGAAAAGCACTTACGTCTGCATCCCGGCCGACAAACAGGATTTCATTACCGCGCACGGCAACGGCTTCAGCCCAGGGCTGAGCGTCAGCGGCGGTAAAAACGCGGGCATTGTGGATGATTAGATCGGCTGGCTTTATGTTGCTCATCATTTCCGGGGAATCAGTAAAAAGTAAAAAGTGAAACGTGGAAAGTAGCTGACCACTTTTTACTTATCACTTTTCACTTGCCACGTGTCACCCCGCCTCCTTGCCATACGGAAACCAGTAATCCTTTATTTTGCCCTCTACGTCCCAATGAACGTGCTTCACTTCATAAAATTCATCGATGCCTTCCTGGCCCAGCTCGCGCCCGCCGCCGGTCATCTTCATGCCGCCAAACGGTCCGGCAAAGTTGTCCGTAAGCGGATCATTGATCCAGATGGTACCGGCTTTGACTTCCTCAAAGAAGCGTTTCACCAGCTTAGCGTCATGGCTAAGCAGCGAGGCGCCCAGGCCCATTGTGGTGTCATTGGCCAGCGCAATGGCTTCATCGAAGTCGCGGTAAGCCATGAGCGGCAGCGTGGGGCCAAACGTTTCATCACGCATCAGGCTCATGTTATGGTCCACATTGATGATGACGGCCGGTTCCAAAAAGTAGCCGCGTGTGAGGTGAGACGGCCGTTTACCGCCCACCAACACCCTGGCCCCGGACTTCACCGCGTCAGCTACCTGCGCTTCCACCTTCTCGCGAAAATGATTGCGCAGCATTGGCCCAACATCGGTGTCTGGCTCCAGGCCGCTGCCCAGCTTGAGGCTGCCCACGAAGTCGGCCAGCTCTTCGGAGAAGCGACCAATCATCGACTCGTGGACGTAAATGCGCTCCGCGCTGGTACACACCTGTCCGGCATTGATCAGCCCGGCGTAGGCGGTAGCTTTCACGGCCAGTTCCATGCCCACGTCCGGGCCAACAACCAGGGGGTCCTTGCCGCCCAGCTCCAGGTGCAGCTTTTTCATCATTGGCGCGGCGATGCTGGCAATGCGCTGCCCGGTGGCCACAGAGCCGGTGAAGGCCACCAGGGGCACATCGGGATGGCGTACCAGGGCTTCGCCCGTCTCGCCTGCGCCGGTGACTACGTTTGCCACGCCTGGCGGAAAGTGGTCGAAGGCGAGTTCGATCAGCTTGAGGGTGGAGAGGGGGGTGTATTCCGATGGTTTGATTACGGCCGTATTGCCCGCGGCCAATGCTGGCGCCAGCTTCCAGGCCAGCAGCAGCAGCGGAAAGTTCCAGGGGACGATGCAGCCGGCCACGCCATAGGGTTCTTTGATGACAAAGTTGAGCTGATCGGGATCGCCTGGGGGAATAAAACGGCCGCGCTCGTGCCGCCCCAGTTCGGCGTAGTAACGAAAGGTGTCGTAGGTCCAGAAAACCTCTTCCTCGTTTTCTTCCAGCGGTTTGCCTTCTTCAACCGTTAGCAGATGCGCCAGGTCTTCAGCGTGCTGCTGCATTTTCCGCGCGGCTTCATGCAGCAGCCCGGCGCGCTCCCAGGCGGGGGTGCGTTTCCAGTCGGCAAATGCGCTGTTGGCGGCGAAGACGGCCGTATCAACGTCAACAGCCGTACCCAGCGGAACCGTGTCAATCACGTCTTCAGTGGCTGGGTTGATGATGGCAATCTCTTCCGTGGCATTGCCAGAAGTAAACGCGCCATTGATATACATGGGCATGGTCCTTTCAATTGGTCCTGGAAAGATTTGGAGAAGTGAAAAGTGATAAGTGAAAAGTAAAAAGTGATATTCCTCTCACTTTTCACTTTTTACTTTTCACTCCTTTTGCTCTTTTACGCTAAAAAACTACTGCGAGGACTTAACGGCCGTCCACAATTCATCATACAAAAAGGCGTCTTCGCCCACCTCTGTTAGCCAGACCAGCTTGTCCTGTACCTCGTCGGGTGGGAAGATGCTTTCATCCTGCATGATTTCATCCACGATGTACTCTTGAGCCGCCAGGTTGGGGCTGGCGTAATAGGTAAAGTTGGTGATGGCGGCGGCCACTTCGGCATCGAGCAGATAGTTCATAAAGTGCAGCGCCGTTTCATAGCGCTCTGATGTGGCCGTAATGCAAATGTTATCCAGCCACTTTACGGCGCCTTCTTCCGGAATGCTGTAATACCAATCGCCGTCCTCGGTCTCGTCATCATAGGTGCTCCAGTAAGCGTTGGCCACGTCGCCGCTCCAGCCGTGAGACAGGGTTACCTCTCCTGGAATAAGCAGCGAATCGTCGTAATCTTCGCTGTTGAACGTTTTCCAATATGGCTTGGCGGCCAGAATGAGATCGCGCGCTTCATTGAGCTCATCAGGATTTGTCGTGTTGGGATCATAGCCCAGGTAAATGAGGGCTGCGCCGGGCAGTTCGCGCGGATCATTGAGAACGTTTATGCCAGCGTCAGCATATTGCTCCAGCAGTTCGGGCTCAAACAAGTAGGCCCAGCTGTCAGGCGGATTTTCCTGGAAGAATTCATTGTCGGCCCGGTAGCCGATGCCGGTGGTGCCCCACTGATACGGCACACAGTGCTGGTTGCCGGGGTCAAATGGGGCGTTCACAAATTGCGGGTCTACGTTAGCAAAATTGGGAATCTCATCGGTATCAATCTCTGCCAGCAGGCCTAAATCGATCATGATAGCCACCATGTAATCCGATGGGAAGATAACGTCGTACCCTTCAGCGCCAGCCTGCAATTTGGCCAGCAGGTCTTCGTTGGAGGCATACGTATCGTAAATGATGTCCACGCCGTAGGTTTCCTCATACTCGGCAAGCTTTTCTTCATCGATATATTCTGACCAGTTGTAAACGCTGAGCTCCTCGGCAAGCTGTACTTCGCCGGATGTTTCGCTCCCCGCGTCACTACTTTCTTCAGCATCTGAATCTGGCCCGCCGCCAGGGCCACCGCCACAGGCAGCCAACATCAGCGCAAAAAGCACTATCCAGGTAAATTTTTTCATTCTCTTCCTCCAAAATTATCAATGTGAAAAGCAAAAATCGTCGGTTCAAAACGGCCGCTTTTCACAGACTTAAGATTAGCGCCGCTGTAGTAGCAGTGAAATCACGACGAGCAGCGTTGAACCCAAAAACATTAATGTCGAAACGGCATTGACCTCAGGCGTCAGGCCAAAGCGGATCATCGAATAAACGCGCACTGGCAGCGTCGTAGACCCGGGCCCGGCCACAAAGAAGGTAATGACAAAGTCGTCCAGCGAGAGCGTAAATGCCAGCAAAGCACCCGAAATGACGCCCGGCATAAGCAGCGGTAAAGTCACCCGGCGGAAAGTTTGCCATTCGTTGGCGCCCAGATCAGCCGCCGCCTCTTCCAGCACGCTGCTCATATCTGCCAGCCGCGCGCGCACCACAATAGCCACAAAGGAAATATTGAACGCCACGTGGGCAATTAGAATGGTGTAGCGGCTGAGGGCCACGCCCAACACAACGAAAAAGAGCAGTGTGGAAAGCGCCATTACAATGTCGGGAATAATGATGGGCAGGTACAAAATGGCGTCGTACGTGACCTTGCCCCAGAAACGGTGCCGCTCCAGGGCCAGGGCGGTGAGCGTGCCCAGGACGGTGCTGATAATTGTGGACCAAATGGCGACCCACAAACTGAGCTTCAGTGCTGAAAGCACCGCTTCATTGCGCATCAACTCGCCGTACCAGCGCAGGCTAAATCCGGTCCATAAGCCAATTTGTTCGCTATCATTGAACGAGAATATGATGAGGATGATGATAGGAATATAAAGAAACAAGAACAGGCCCACAGCCAACCACAGCAGGGCTCGTTTGTTAAAGGCAGTTTGCAGGCGGCGTCCGACGGATGCTCTTGGGGCCATTGGCCGCGCGGGAAGGGTGGTCGTACTCATGTTTATTGCTCCCGTCCGCCGACGCGGAAGTAGATCATGATTGCCAGAAGCATGAGGGCCATCATGATGAAGCCGATTGCCGAACCAAATGGCCAGTCGCGAGCGGTCATAAATTGCTGCTGCAGCAGATTGCCCAGCAAGGCCACCTTGCCCCCTCCCAGCAAATCCGGAGTGACATAGGCACCCAGCGAAGGAATGAAAACGATGATGGCAGCAGCGACAATGCCGGGCGTGGTGAGCGGCAAAAGCACGCGAGTCGTGCGCTTCCAGTTGTTGGCGCCTAGATCAGCAGCGGCCTCCAGCAGGGACCAGTCTAGCTTTTCCAGGTTGCTGTAGAGCGGCAAAACGACAAAGGGGAAGAAGCCATAAAACAGCCCCAGAAAAACGGCCGATTGGTTAAACAGCAGCGGCAGCGTGTTCTCTGTTGCTCCGGCCAGCCAGGCAAAAAACTGGCTGCTGCCAGAAAGAGCGACGGCTTGCTCGTGCAGCGTAATGGTCCAGAAGTTATTAATCAGGCCCGAGTCGCGCAGAATAAGCATCCAGGCGTAAGTGCGTACGAGGAAGTTGGTCCAGAATGGAATCATGACCAAAAAGATGAGGATGTTGCGATATTTTTGTGACTGGCGCGCGATCCAGTAAGCGAAGGGGTAGCCAAAGACCAGGCAAATAACCGTATTGAGCGTCGCCAGCCAGACAGAGCGCCACAAAATGCGCAGATAAAGGTATTGGCCGTTAATGGTAGAGAAAAAACGGCCATAATCATCAAAGTAGCGGCCCAGGTTGCGCAGGCTAAATTCCGGGTAGACCACCGTGCCGCTTAGCGACCGCTCACCCAGGCTTACGGCCAGGACGATCAGGTTGGGCAGGACGAAAAAGATGATGAGCCAGAAAGCAGCCGGAAAGTTGATCACCCAGCCGGTCTGCTGCCAGATAAGGACCAGCAGCATGCCGCTGGCAGCCAGCAGAAAGCAGGCGGCATAAAAATCACCGGTCAAGAAGTAGTAAGCAATGGCGGCCGAAGCACCGGCAACACCGCGCACAACGCCCAGCCGATCGCCCCATCGACTTTCTTTAAATAGCAGCCAGCCAATGATGAAATCAAGCAGCGCCCCACCACCGTAAATAATGTAAGGAACGATGGGCGGCAAGCTTGCCAGGGTAAGCTCCAGTTTAAACGGGTCCCAGTCGAAGCTGCTAAACGTCATCCAGCGGAAGAGCAGGGCGAGCCATACGGCCGTTCCCAACCAGCCTAAATAGGCGGCCAGCCGCTTAACAAGATTAGGACCTGCTTCCATGGTGGGAAGCGAAGGCGGGTGTGAAATCGTGGCCATGCGCTACTCCGTTAAAATCCGCGCGTTTTCAGCAGGCCAATGCAGCAGCACTTCATCGCCCACGGAAAACGTCGTGTCGTACCGGTCACCAAAGTTTTGCGAGCGCACAAAAAGCTGCTCGTTGCCCAGAATTTTTACGCGATAACGCGTATCCGTGCCAATGTAAATGGCCTCAGAAATCTGGCCATTGATGACGATGCTTTCGTGCTCACGTCGGAGAACCTGACCAAGGTCGAATGGGCCAGACGGCACATGCCCACCAAACGCATCGGCAATTTGCTCTGCATCCAGCTCAATGTCGCGCACGGTGATATTGCCCTGAGGATAAATGTTGATTTTTTCTGGGCGAATGGCCAGAAAAGCGGTTTGCCCTAGAGAAAGCGGCACGTCGCTGCGGCCAATGAGGTGAGAATTGCCGATTGCCAGTTTTACCACACCGTTCAGTTCTTCCACCTTGCCTTCTAGAAAGTTGGTTTCGCCAATGAAGTCGGCGACGAAGCGGTTTTGCGGGTGTTCGTAAATTTCACGCGGGGTGCCTATTTGCTGCACCAGGCCGTTGCTCATAACGGCAATGCGGTTGGACATCGTCATCGCTTCTTCCTGGTCATGGGTGACGTAAACAAAGGTGATGCCGACCTCGCTCTGAATTTGTTTAAGCTCAAGCTGCATGGCTTTGCGCAGCTTCAGGTCCAACGCGCCCAGCGGTTCATCCAGCAGCAGCACTTTGGGACGATTAACCAGGGCCCTGGCCAGAGCAACGCGCTGCTGCTGCCCGCCAGAAAGCTGCGACGGTTTGCGCGCGTGCATCGGGCTCATTTGCACGAGTTCCAGGGCTTCAGCCACGCGCTTTTCGATGTCTTGTTTGGGCACCTTGGCCATTTCCAGGCCAAAGGCCACGTTTTGGGCAACCGTCATGTGAGGGAAGAGCGCATAATTTTGAAAGACGGTGTTCACCGGACGGCGGTAGGCGGGAATGCCAGCCACAGGCTGGCCCATAATATAGAGCTGGCCACTGGTTGGCTGTTCAAATCCGGCAATCATGCGCAGAGTGGTGGTTTTGCCGCAGCCGCTGGGACCCAGCATCGAGAAAAATTCACCATCCGCAATTTCTAGCTGCATATCGTGAACGGCCGTAAAGTCCCCAAACCGCTTCGTAACGTGATCAAGCTTAACACTAGTAGACAATTTTCTTTCTCCAATAGTGTGGATCAGACAAGTTGGGCTTGCTGCAAACCTGTCAGATCTTTTTGTTTGTAGATCAGGTGGCTGTTGCCGTCTCTTCGTCCATAAAATCCAAAATGCTGGGTTCCGCCAGCTTGTATGTATGCAACACCAGGGAAGAGACTGTTCGCTGCACGCCAGGCACGCGCTGTAAATTGTCCCGAATAAATGAAGCCAGATGCTCTCTGTTTTTACAGCGAACCTCTACGATAAGATCAAACTCGCCAGACACCATTAACAAATAGCTGACTTCGGGAAATCGGGCAATAATTTGTGCTGCTTCTTCCAGGTGGGGTGGGGTAACGGAAACCTGAATGATGGCCGGGGCATCAAAACCAACCTGGTGGGGGTCCACCAGGCCAATGATACGAATAATGCCATCTTCTACCAGACGCGTTACGCGCTTGCGGATTGTTCCTTCACTAAAGCCAACTTCCTTGCCGATTTCAGTGAATGAGCGACGGCCGTCTTGCTGCAAAAGCGCCAGGATTTCGCAATCCAGTTTGTCCATTTTACGAACCTCGTAGCTAGACGGCGATTTTAGTTCGAAATTCGTTTTTGTCAACAAATAGCGTAACTGTTGGTATAATGACATTTATGAAGGTGGGCAGCAAATATTATCCTCTTTTTTCTCGCTTGCAGCAGGCTGCAGGAGCACCTGTCACGCTCCAATTTTCACAAATTGAGCAGCTGTTGGGCAGCACGTTGCCAGCCAGCGCACGAAGCAGGCGCGGCTGGTGGAGCAATCGTAGCCAGGGGGGCGTGCAGGCGGCAGCCTGGATGGATGCAGGTTATCACGTCTCGCAGGTAGATTTTGAGGCGGGGACGGTTCGCTTTGAGAAAGCCAGGCTCACCTACACGATAGCGAAGTCTGGCGATACCGTGCTGTGGAACAGCGGCATGGTTAGAGCGCTGCGGCAGCACATGGGAATGTCTCAGGGAGAGCTGGCCGATGAACTCGGCGTGCGGCAGCAAACGGTAAGCGAGTGGGAGAGAGGTGCCTACGAGCCCAGCCGGGCTACGTCCAAGCATTTGGGTCTGGTGGCAGAGCGTGCCGGATTTGCTTACGAAGTGGGAGAAGAGCAATAGTAGCATCAATTTCAAATTGCCTATTGACAAAGTAAACGCTACCGTGTAGAATGTCAGCATTGGTTACGGTAACGGCCGTGCCACACAGTCAATAGTTCCAACCTCATCGTACATTGCATAGAGCATAACGTTGGCGGCGAAACTGGCCGAATATTGTTGGCTGCTTGTGGACCTGGGGAGGAGGGCCATTACCAGGGTCGCTTTGGCAGTGGGGTTTGCTCACCTTGACGCTGCTGAAGGGAGACGGCCGTTACCGAGCCATTTCTTTTCGAATTACAATCACAGAGGAAGTGCCAGATGGGAAGCTATACGCTAGATGAGGTGATCAAGCGCTGGACGCGCGCAGACATGACCACTGAGCAAGTGGTGGGCCAGACCTTGCTCATTCTGCAAGATATTGCGCGTCGGGTTGGGACGCTGGAAAAATTGCGAGAATCTGATCGCAATGGTGGGAAGAGCGGCACGCTCGTGCCGGAGGAGTGAGTGAAGTGGCGAGGTATGTTCTGGCTGCCTCGCCACTTTGTTCTTATGGCAGGTCTTGAGCGCAGCGAAAACCAATGTCTACGTCAAATGTGTTGACAGGCACCACATAGCGTCGGCTGGTCGTATAAAAGGCTCCATTGGTATTATCGAAGCTGCCGCCCCGATAAATCTGGCTGCTGCCGGAATCCAGGTTTACCGGATTTGTTTCGGGGGAATTGGCATAGAAATTGCCATCAAAACGATCCAGAATCCATTCATTTACGTTGCCTGCCATATTAAAGACGTTAAATGGGCTGACGCCGTCGAAGAAATCGTCAACGGGCTCGGTATCTGTTGAGCTTGCCGCCGATAATGTGGCATCAAACTGGTTGCCCCAGGGCCAGGTAAAGTTGTCTGGCCCGCTGGCGGCAAACTCCCATTCAGCCTCAGTGGGCAGTCTGCCCCCTGCCCATTCGCAGTAAGCGTTGGCCTGCGCCCAGGTAACGCCAATGACGGGGTACCCGGCAAATGTGGGATCGTCGCGGTAGCCTGAGCGCCGGAAAGAATTGCGCAAATTGCTCTGTGAACAGCCGCCTTCTGCTACACACGCCTGATAGCTTTCATTACTTACCTCAAACTGGTCGATGAAATAAGCGTCCAGGGTAACCAGGTGTTCAGGTCGTTCATTGGGTTCACCTGTTTCTGAGCCCATTAGGAAGCTGCCACCGGGAATAAACACCATTCCCTCAGGTGCAGGAATTTGTGTGGGTTCCGGTATGGGGGATGGTTCAACTGTCGCGGTAGATTCGGCAACGGCCGTTTCCGTTGGTTCTGCGGCTGGAGTGGTGGCCGTTGCCTGTGGGGCCGCTGTTTCTATGAGTTCTGTAGCTTCGGTCGGCTCTGCTTCCGCAATTTCAGCGTCAGCTTGAGCAATAGCTTCGCCAATTTGCAAAACGGTCAGTTCGTCGTAGTGGATATGGGCCCGCGTTTCGTCAAAGGTTTGTACAAAAAAGCCAAAATCGCCATTGGCGTAGCTGCTGTCTGTAATCGTGGTAATGATACGGCCGTTTATAAAGAAGGAAAACGTGCTGCCACTGGCATCTACCCGTAAACTGTTTGCCGTATCTACTGAATTTCCCTGCAAGCCCTCCACGCTGCCAGCCTGTAATTCTTCCAGACCAGCTTGGGAGGCTTTGAGAATGGCCCATTGGCCCGAACGCGGGGCTACTGTAAAGGCGTAAAATTGACGGTTGTCTACCTGACGCAGCAAAAGGCCATAGCGGTATTCGCCATCCTCTGTTGCAACGATGTCTGTAAACACACGGGATTCTAAGCTAACATTTTCTACGTCTGCACCAAAAACGGCCGTAGCAATTTGCTCTTGCCCCGTTGCTTCTACGTGGTAGAAGTCAGGCGGATGATAACCGCGCCAGGCCGTCGCCTCTTTCAAGTCCGGCCAGCCGCTTTCCGGGTTGCTAAAGTCATCTGTTAAGAAAACCACTTCGTCAGGAACCACTTCTACTTCGGTTGCAGCGCAGCGAACGCCGGTAGAAGCGATCATTGTTGGTAAGCTGGGAGCCCCGCGCAGTCGGTAAGCCATGTCCTTTAAGAAATCAAACGCGCCGCCGCGCGCTACCTCCTGGCCGTCCGGCACATCAACATACGGCTCGTCTACCCATTCCCAAACGTTGCCCGCCATGTCGAATACGCCAAAGCTGCTTCGATTGGCCGGCACGCTGCCGCTGGCGTAGGTGTCGTCGGATGGCAAATTGACGCCCGTCTGGCTATCTCCCCAAGGGAATAAAAGGCCCTGCTCTCCACGAGCAGCCACTTCCCATTCTGCTTCTGTTGGTAGTCGTTTGTTTTGCCAATCGCAGTAAGCGTCGGCATCGTCCCAGGTCAGGCCGCGCACGGGATAGCTGTCTCGGCCTACCGGTGGGGAGCTGCCACGCCAGTTGCTGGGAGGTGCCGCATCGTTTTCTGCCAGAAAAGCGGCATATTGGCCGTTGCTTACCTCAAAACGGTCAATCCAGAATGGCTCCAGAGTAATCTGCTGCGGTGGCGCGTATTGGCCCCCGCTGAGATCGGCCCCAACTGTGTAGGTGCCGCCGGGAATTTGCACCATGCCCTCGGAGGTTGGTAAATCTGCAAATAACCCAGGCAGCCAAAAAACAGCGGCGGCAATGAGGGCCAGCAACAAAATGCCACCCAAAGCAAATGGCAGCCATCGCTGGCCGGTTTTTTTCTCAGTTTTCACTGGTTCGGCAAGACGCTCAGTTTCAGCCTGTGGTGGGGTGACGGCCGTTTTCACTTCCGTTGGTGTCTCACGTTTGGGTTGCGTAGGCACGGGCGTCTTGGGTGGCGTGTCGCGCGGGATGGGGGGAGTGGTGAAAGCGGCCGTTTCTGTTCCCAGATTTAGCTGCTGCTTGATTTCTCGCAGGGCAGTAGCCATCTCTATAGCGGAGCCGAAGCGCGCCTTAGGATCTTTCGACAACGCTTTGACCAGAACGGCGCTAAAAACATCTGGTAAGTTACTGTTGAACAAGCGTATGTCTGGCAGCGGCTCGTTGACGTGCTTCATCATAATAGTGAGTGCAGACTGCCCCTCATATGGCGGGCGACCGCAGGCCATTTCATATAACATCACGCCCAGCGAGTAAATGTCGGCACGATGATCAACTTCTTCGCCCACCACCTGCTCTGGCGCCATGTAAGCAGCCGTGCCAATGGTGGCACCGGTAGCTGTGTGCACCTGCCCGCCACCCACAATTTTGGCAATGCCAAAGTCCAGCAAGATGGGCTGACCTAAAAGGTTAATAATAACGTTGGACGGCTTTAGGTCTCGGTGGATCATGTTTCGCTCGTGCGCATAGGCAACGGCCTCACACAGAGGAATCATAATCTGCACTGCTTCATCCAGCGGCAGGCGCAACCCGGCTTCTTTCAGTTCTTTTAGCCGTTTATCCAGTGCATTACCGGCAATATGCTCAAAAACAATATAGTAAACGCTGCCTTCATGATTAAAATCATGAACCAGCATGATATTCGGGTGGCGCAGGCGGGCGACAGCCGCCGCCTCTTGCTCAAATCGCTTTACAAACTCTGGATGCTCGGAGAGGTGGGGGTGAATAATTTTTATGGCGACGGTACGCTGTAAAGTGGGGTCGGTAGCTTTGTAGACAGACGACATACCGCCGCGTCCCAACAGAGAATTTATTACATATCGGCCGCCAATAGTGCGTCCGGTCCAGGTAGGTTGCGAATCACTCATCTTGATTCTCCAGAAAGTTGTTTGTTTAACTGATTACTCGTTGACGCAGGACGGGATGGGGATGAAAAGTTCTTCGCTGGCCATAAGGCCATTTACAATGACGCTGCCTGTGCCAATAATAACCCCGCCACTGCTGCTAACGTCAAACGTGATGTTATCATTAACGGCCGTTCCGACCAATTCGCCTTCCCAATAATATTCAAACGATCCGGTTACGCCTTGTGCACGCATATACACCTTTTGCGTCCAGCCGCTGCCGCTGCATTCCTCAGTTCCATCTAATTGATATATGTCCAAGCTAATCGTTTCGCTTAAGACGGGGGTAATTGTTGGTTGCAAAGCAGCTTCGGTGTAAATTGTCAGATCAGAAATGCTTCCTTCCCACATGAGAAGGTCGGCAAATACAAAGCCACGGTTGCCTTCTGCATCCTCCACAAAGAGCCAATTGCTGTTTTCTGATCGGCCTACAATAGTCACCATTTCGTCGGCCAACAGGACGCTAATTTCAGCAGCTTCGGCGTCGGGCTCGGCGAATAAGGAGGCGTTTTGGCTGACGAGCGCACTGTTTTGGGGCAGCAGCGTAGCGCTGGACGTTTGCATGCTGGTGGGGGAAGGGGTGCTGGAAGGCACGGCCTTTTCAGTAGGCGTTGCCGTGTGGGCGGGCGTAGATGTAGATGTAGATGTGGATGTGGCCCTGGCAGTTGTGCTTGCGGTGGGTGTGAGAGTATGGGTCTCTGAGGCGGCAATCTCAGCGGAAGAAACGGCCGTGCTCACCGCATCACCTTCATCGCTGGCAACGGCCCCATTGTTGCCAAACAAGCTGGACGCGCCAAACACGAACAGCAACAGCAGGGCAATGCTGCCAAGGACCATGAGCGGATTCCGCCAGCTTTTGCGTTCTCGCTTCAGGATCATGGTTTGGGCGGCGGAAACGACGTTTTGGGAGTCAGGAAAATTGCTGTCTGTCGCGGCAATTTGCGCCCAGGCAGCCATTGCTTGCTCCGGCTTCTTTTGGGCCAGGGCCACAACGGCCTGGCTATAGAGGTTGGCACAAATGCCTTCATTGGCTCGCTTGACAACCGCCAGCCTGTCTGGAAAATCCACGTCGCCGCGCCGGTTTTCAATGGCTTCCCATTTAGCCAACGCTAACTGATATTCGCGGTTATCCAGATGCAGCAGGGCCTCTTCATAAAGCTTGTTGAGACGGGTCTGAAGGGCAAGCGTGTCTAGCCCGGCGCGCGCCTGGGCTTCCAGTGCATCCAGCTCTGGAAGATGGACTTCTCTTTCGCGTAGTGACTTTACGGCCGTTAAGCTCTCCGAAAAATCCCCCAAGACCAGGGCGCGATTAGCGCGTTCTGCCAGCTGCTCAACTGCCTGCTGCTGTAGCTGATTTACCTTTAGCTCGCGGTACTCGGGATCAGCCCGCTTTAACTCCTCCAGCTTGTCCAGGCAGCGGGCAAATTCTCTATCATTGTAAAGGTCACGGGCTTGCTGCCACACGGCTGCCAGCCGGTCTGGATGTTGCATAGTCAAGGTGCCGGTAGGTGTTTTCAGCTGCAAAGCGGCCATATTTAGGGCCACCGCCATTTCTTTAGCCGTTTGGAAGCGCTGGTCCGGGTTTTTTGCTAAGGCCCGCTCCAGTATATCCATCAGCGAACTGGGCGTATTGGTTTCTACAAGCTGGATGTCCGGCAGCGGTTCGTTGATATGCTTGAGCATGATCTGGAAGGTAGAATCGCTGTGGTAAGGCGTTACACCACTTAGCATTTCGTACATCATGATGCCCAAAGAGTAAATATCCGAGCGATGGTCGGTCTGTTCGCCCCGCACCTGCTCTGGCGACATGTATGCGGCCGTTCCCATGGCGGCCCCGGTGGCGGTGTGAGAACGACCCCCAATAATCTTGGCAACGCCAAAGTCCATCAGGATAGGCTCGTTGACCAGATTTATCATCACGTTCGATGGCTTGAGGTCGCGATGGATCATCCGTTGCTGATGGGCATAATCTACCGCATCGCAAATGATGCTGAGGAAGCGAATGGTATCGCTGTGCGGCAGCCGAATACCGGCGGCGTTGAGCGCCTCCAGCCGTTTGGCTAATGTTTCGCCCGGCACATATTCCATAACCATAAAGTAAACTTCTCCTTCATGGTTAAAATCATGAACCTGAACGATGTTGCTATGGCGCAGTTGGGCAATAACGGCCGCTTCTAGCTCGAACCGCTCGATAAATTCTTTGTTTTCAGATAGATGTTGGTGGATGATTTTAATAGCAACCTTACGGCGAAGGTTCGGATCATTAGCACGGTAAACCGACGACATGCCGCCGCGCCCTAAAATTGATTCAATTTCGTACCGACCCCCAAGGGTACGGCCGATCCAGCTAGGTCCTATTGAGGTCATTACAGGATAAACGTACTGCGTGCTTGCTTTCTTACACTTTAGCGAATTTTATGTTTATTATTATGACATATTCGCGAGTTCGTTTCCATAGTGTAAACCAGCGATTAGTACCTGGCTGTTAAATGTGCGCTAAATCTTGGCACTTTTTCTGTAAATCAAATTATCCTGGCTGTGTCTGTTCGCCGTGAAGGCCCATAAGGCAAGCGGTGATATGGTCTGCCAATGTGTCTAAACGGTATCCCCCCTCCTGAATCACCACCGTGGGTAATTTTAGGCGTCCAATCTGTCGGCCAATTTCAAGGAAATCTTCATTGTTCAGCAAAAAGGTGCCGGTTTGATCGCCTTCGGCCGTATCAACGCCCAGGGAAAGCACCAGCGTGTCTGGCACAAAGGCCCGGATATGAACGAGTGCCTGGGTGAGCGCTGAGAAATAGGCTTTGGCTTTAGTGCCCGGGGGCAGGGGATAGTTATGGTTAAAGCCAAGCCCGGATCCGTAGCCATACTCATCGGCAAAGCCCCAGTAATAAGGATATTCGTAGCGGGGATCAGCATGAATGGAGGTGAAGAGCACGTCGGAACGGCCGTAAAAAATCTCTTGCGTACCGTTGCCGTGGTGGTAATCAATGTCCAATATTGCCACGCGCTGACCCTGCTGCACCAGCCAGTTAGCGGCAATGGCAGCGTTGTTCAGGTAGCAAAAGCCACCAAACAGGTCGGCGGCAGCGTGATGGCCCGGCGGGCGGCAAAGCGCATATACTAGCTTTTCCTGATTGGCTAAGAGTAGAGCCGCGGCGGAAACGGCCGTTTGCACACTCCAATAGGCCGCATTCCAGGTGCGTTCAAAAATAGGGGACGACGTATCAAAACAGTATAGGCCCAGCTGGCCAAAGACCGAATACAAATGGCGGTGCGTGCGCCGCCGTAGGCCAAAGGTTTCTGGTATGGCAACGCTTCGCCCAGTTTCTAACTTCATTTGCTGGTGGGCATTTTGCAGCAAGGTAATCATCTCATGGGCATGAATGTCTTGGATAGGTGACATTCCAAAATCTCCCGGATGAGAAATTCCTCCAAGCCCGGCTGTCGCCACGGCGTCTCGAATGATTTCCCCGCGGGCCGCAACCTCGGCGTAATAACGATTCCACTGGTCGTCATCGGCTCGATGCAGCCCGGCAGGGTCATGCTGGATGTGATCAGGATAGTAAAATGTGTGCATGGGCTAATTTAACACCGCTTTTGAGGATACGACAATAAAAGGTGAAAAGGGAGAGGGGCCGCAACCCTCTCCCAATTCGTGTGCAAACTTAACCATAGAGGAGAAAAGGAGGAAAGAAATGACCGTTAAAAAAAACGGTTGCCGTTGCTTTGTTCCGGGGAGTAGAACAAAACCAAAGTGTGTACGTGAATTAAGATAACAGACCTTTGTTAAGGCTGAACTAACTCGCTGTAAACAATTGGTTAACGATTGCTGGGGATGGCGCGGTGAGGGGTGACATGGTGACAAGGTGACTGGGTGGATGGCTTTGTCGGTGCTCTACTTTGTATTACGGGCTGGAAGGGCTAAGGTAGATCGTTACTTCAGTAATGAAAGACTGCGATTTCTCTTATGGTGAAACCAGGAAAGTTGGCATTAGGCCATTGTTGGTTATTTGGGTAAATGTGTCTGTAGAAAGCTCGAGCAGCCAGACGGTGGGGGGCTGGTTTGGCGCATTGCTATCGTACTCTTGGAAGAGAAGGAAACGGCCGTCTGGCGACCAGGCTGGCGGGCCAAAATGGAGCGAAATGTCATCTGTTAGAGCCTGGGCTTCGGAGCCATCACTCTGCATTAGCCAGAGCTGACGGCCCGTGTTGGTGCTGGCTAAGCGGCGGCCAAAGGCGATCCATTCGCCGTCGGGCGACCAGGCAGCGTTGCCGTCGTTAAATGCACCATCTTCGCTGAGCAGATGGGAATCTGGATTTTCTCCCAGGGTAGCCAAATAAAGGCTAACGGCCGTTGCAAAATCGTGGCTGTGTTCATCATGTTGGTCGTTATTTTCGCCGTGGAAGACCACGGAGCGGCTGTTTTGGAAGAGCAGTTGGTTGTTGAAAGGATGCCAGGCGGCGGGCGTGCCAACGTTGCTGGGGAAGGTGAGGGAACGGCCGTCTGCAAAATTGTACAGTCGCAGCCCTTCATCTGGCGCGGCTGCAAAGCTCACCCAGGAACCGTCTGGGGAGAAGCGCGCATTGCTGCCAACGGCCGTTTCTTTTTCAAACAGCAGGACTGTTTCCCCGGTTTGCACATCTAGCCACCAGAGCTGTGGATGATTATAGTTGGGCGGCTCGCGCCGCTCGTACAGCAGGCGACGGCCGTCTGGATGCCAGATGGGCTGGCTGCATTCGGCGTTTTCGCAGGTGAGTAATGTTTCGAGCGTGCTGACTGTGACGTTGTTAAGCCGGAGTAGTTTGACCTGACTGCTGTCGTCGGGCAGGCTAGTGGCATAAGCGATTTGGCTGCCGTCAGGAGAAGGGGAATAGTTGAGTATGACGGCCGTTTCGTCAGTCAGCTGCCTGGGCCGCCAATCGGGCGCCTCGGCCAGGTGCAACTGCAACATCCTGTCCTCATCTTCGGCCAAATACAAGACAGGCGGCAAATTATCAATTTGAGTAGTGTTGCTCGGTTGCAAAAAGGCGTGGGAAGCGGCTAGAAAAGTAAAAAGAGTTAGGAGAAGCAGCCCAGTTTGCCAATATGGCATACTTTGTTTGATTTCAGAATAGGCTTGACGAGACATAGGGGAAAGAAAGCGTGCCTTAATCGAGCATCTATAGATTTAGCTAGATATTTACCGGATATAAAATTATCTTTGTTATGTGCAATTCAATGCCGTCACCTACCTCAAAAGCAGCACTGTCTAGCTCACAAGAGTGAATCGTTACGAATTCGGGGCCATTTTGCAGATAAATATCTAAAATGAAACTTTCCTCGTTCAGAGCTATCTTATTATGAACCCGCCCCCGAATGACAATGTTAGAATTATCAACTGCTCTGGAAATACAGGAAAGTTCATCCATATAACTGTCTAGCTTACGCCAGCTGGACAGACTTTCATAATCAATTTCAGCAATGATTTTTTGGTTAATGGATTCTATAACTCTCTCAACGTTCCCAATGAGATTCGCTTCGAAAATATGCCCACAATGGTTCACAATAGCATTTATCTTATCGGGAAATTTTTGATTGATCTCAATTATTTCAAATGCCATGCTCCGAATCATAAACAAATATCGGGCCGCGTCAACGACACGGCCCGATCACAATAAAAGTCTTAACAATCGTTTACGATGTAAGAAAGCCTACTTGTTTTGATTTTGATAGCTCTTCAATAATTCCTTGCCCTGAAGATATTGGCCGGTTGCCAGGTATACCACCCACTCACACATATTTGTCACTCGGTCGGCAGCCCGCTCTAAATTGTGCGCTGCCCATTCCAGCCGCTGTGCCAGCTCAAACGAATCAGAATTTGCCGCCATATAGTTCATAACTGCTCGGTACGTTCTGTTATAAAGCTTATCCACTTCATCATCGCTTTTAATCGTTTCATAGGCCAATTGAGAATTTCGTTCGGTAAAGGCATCGAGCGAACGATGCAGCATGTAGCGCGCTTTTTCGGCCATCTGCGGCATGTGGATAGTGAGTTCAGCAGGCACTTCAGCTTCGCCGATCATCAAGCTAATGTTGCCAATGCCTTTGATATAGTCATGAATGCGTTCCAGCTCACCGGCAATTTCCAGCGCCGCAGCAATCAGCCGCAGATCACTGGCAATGGGCTGCTGTGTAGCAATAATGCTAAAAGCGTCACTGCCAATCTCAATACGGCGTTGATTAAACCATTTATCGGCGTGAACCAGCTGCTCCGACTGCACCAAATCCCGTTTAATCAGCGCCTCAACAGCCTTTACTAAATTTTCTTCCACTTCGCTGCCCATTCTCAAAATTTCGTCCTGCAGGTGACGCAGCTCTTTCGTATAGGTCTCTCTTAACATCTCTGTTTCCTTTTCTGGCAGGGATAGTAATCAATGACTAGCATGTTAGACCAGCATGTTAAAGAAACTGATTACTGTTCACTACTCACCGATTACTGAAAATTAGCCAAAGCGCCCGGTAATATACTGTTCCGTCAGTTCATTCTTGGGATTGGTGAAAAGTTCGTTGGTGTCGCTGTATTCCACCAGATATCCTGCCCGATCTGAATCCATATTGTAGAAGGCAGTGAAGTCAGAGGCGCGTGCGGCTTGCTGCATGTTGTGGGTCACAATGATTATGGTGTAATTTTTCTTCAAATCCTGGATTAGCTCTTCAATCCGCAGCGTAGCTACCGGGTCCAGCGCTGAGGTTGGCTCATCCATTAAGATAATGTCCGGCTTCACGGCAATGGTGCGGGCAATGCATAGGCGTTGCTGCTGCCCGCCGGATAGGGAATAACCACTCTCATTCAGCTTATCTTTCACCTCGTCCCATAAAGCCGCCTGGCGCAGTGAGCTTTCTACCAGCCAATCTATTTCCCCTTTGTAGCCATTGATGCGGGCACCCCAGGCCACGTTTTCGTAGATGGACTTGGGGAATGGGTTTGGCTTTTGGAACACCATGCCGATGCGACGGCGGATTTCAACCGGGTCCACGTTATTATCGTAGATATTGTTTCCCCGGTAAAGAATTTCGCCTTGAACGCGGGCGGTAGCCACCAGATCGTTCATCCGGTTAAATGAGCGCAGTACGGTGCTTTTGCCACACCCCGAAGGGCCAATAAAGGCGGTAATTGCGTGCCGTTTGACTTTAAGCGAAACGCCGCGTACGGCGCGGAAGGTGCCATAGTAAACGTGCATGTCGCGTGCTTCCACGGCCACGTTACCGTTGCTAAAGCTATGGGGATTTAAGGTCATGTCAGGCTCTCCTTGCGTAGCGGTTGCGTAGTAGGATGGCAGATGCGTTCAGGCTGATGAGCAGCACCAGCAGGACCAGAATGGCCGCAGCGGCAATGTTGCGAAATTCAGCCTGAGGTCTGGCCGTCCACTGGTAGATCTGTATCGGCAGGGTTGTAAATTTGGAAAAAGGTCCATTGGGATCGACGAATATGAGGGTAGACGCGCCAACCACGACCAGGGGCGCTGTTTCGCCAATAGCGCGGGAAATGGCCAGAATGGTGCCGGTGAGAATACCGGGCAGCGCACTGGGCAGCACGTGGGCCCAAATGGTTTGCCATTTGGTGGCTCCCAGGGCCATACTCGCCTGCCTGAGCGAGCCGGGCACGGCGCGGATGGCTTCCTGGGCAGCAATGATGATAACTGGCAAGATGAGCAGCCCCAGGGTAAGTCCGGCGGAGAGAATGGTACGGCCGTTTGCCGTCGTCGTATCCCCCACCCCAAACAGTGCGCCGCTGGTGAGGGGCTCTAGCGTGCGCACAAAGATAGCCAGCCCCAACATGCCGTAGATGATTGAAGGCACGCCTGCCAGATTGTTAATGTTGGTTTGAATAATCCGATTTAGCCGGTTGTCCGACGCATACTCTTCCAGATAAATGGCGGCGCCTACGCCAATGGGGAACGAAAACAGAATGGTAATCGCAACCACCCAGAGCGAACCAAAGATAGCCGTGCGAACCCCGGCAGATTCCGGCGTGCTGGACTGCGGGCTGGCGATAAAGTCGGCCGTTAGCCAGGAGCGGAAGGATAGTTCTGCATTTGGGTATTCTGAGGCGACGAGCGTCTCTATTTCGTCACGGGCAAAGATGGAATCCACCAGTGAAAATGTGGCAACGACATCGGGCGCGACGACTTCCTGCACAACCAGTTCATAGACGTTTTCCTGGCTGCGAGCGGGCCGTGTACACCCTTCCGCTGGCTCTTCACCGGCACACACTTCAGCGAATAGCGCCGGATTTTCAAAAACAAGAGTGTCGTCATAGAAGCGCTGGCTCCGCTCCAGGCGGCGGCCCAGCCCCACGGAAATGTTCGCCGCTAAAATGTCGACCAGCCTTTCTTTGGGCAGGTCTGCCAGCTCAACAGGAAAAACTGTCTCGGCGAAGAAGTCCAGCGTGCCGCTGTCGGCGCCGGGAATGTAGCGCGCCACGGCCGTTTCTGGCCAACTAGCATTCACATCAGACCAGCTTGCAGCGTTAGTAAAAATTTCTCGCAGTTGTGACAGGGAAACATCGTCTACAAAATCGTTCGCCGTGCTGGTAACAACGGCCAGCGCGTCGGTGCCAATGCGAATTTCAATGGGGCGACGGCCGTTTTCGCGGCACGTTTCAAATTCTCCAGGCGTGATGGGGCGGCTGGCGGCGGCAATTTGCACCGTGCCCTCCGCACAAAAGGCGCGCAGGCCAGCGGTGCTGCCCACGCTCTGCAGGTTAATCGAAGCAGCAAAACCGTCCGCCGTGATGCGCTCAGCCATGCGCTCGTTCACTGGAAAGACAGTTGAGCTGCCCACAATGTTAAAGCTGCCCGTGATGCCCTCGGGGTTCACGCTGGCCCACTGGCCCGGCTGCAAATCAAAGCCGCTGGCGGCAATCCAGGCCTGACGCGCCTCGTTCATGCGCTCGGCACTGGCCGGGAAGTAGCCTACGCTTTCAATTTCTTCGTTGACGTGGGTTAGATAGTAATTCAGGTAAATATTGGCGGCCTGATTTTCGGCCAAAATATCGGCCGTTGTATAGAGGAATAACGGCCGTGCCAGGGGATATTCGCCATTTTCTACGGTTTCGGCCGTGGGTGCTACGCCATTGACCGTCAGCAGCTTCAGATGGTCATTGTTGTCCTTGTAGTAAGCATAACCAAAAAAACCAACGCCGTTGGAATCGTTGGCAATCCTCTGCACCAGTTCGTTGTCATCCTCACTAGCAATTGTGTTTGCTGCGGTTAGCAGCCGTTCCTCTTCAACGGCCAGCACCAGGCTGTCTGGCTCAATCCTGTTTTGGACAGCCACAAGGCCAAATGCCTGGTTGCTAATGTTGTAAAGCAGAGCCACCAGGGCAATGATGCCAATAATGGTAGAAACCTGAAATAAGAGCTGCCAGGTTGTGCCACGACGATGCCGTCCGGCAATCTGGTGGTTTAGCGCTTCGCCTTCAGGGTACTTCGTAATGTTCTGGCTCATTCGTAAACCTCGCGGAAACGATTCACAAAGCGGCGGCTGAGCATATTTAGGCCCAGCGTCATCAAAAACAGCATCAGACCGATGGCAAAAATGCTGTTGTAATCGATTGAATCGTAGCTTAAATCGCCACCGCTGATGCGCACAATGTGGCCGGTCATCGTTTCGGCAGCAACAAAGGGGTTGAGAATGTGACCAAATAAGGAATCCTGGCCAATGTCGAAGTTTTTAGGTCCGGCCCCGGCGGCAATGGCTACAACCATGGTTTCACCAATAGCCCGGGAAATAGCGACGACGAAAGCGGCCGTAATTCCCGACAGGGCCGCTGGCAAGACAATTTTGAGTGACGTTTCTAGCTTGGTGGCCCCCAACCCATATGCTGCCTGTCGCAGTCCATCCGGCACGGCGTGCAGCGCATCTTCACTTAATGAACTAACCAGGGGAATGATTAAGATTCCCACCACAATGCCCGCTGAAGCAGTGTTGAAAATTTGCACATTATTGGCGCCAAGCAAGTTGCGCAGCAGCGGAGTCATAAACGTAAGGGCAAAATAGCCGTAGACCACGGTAGGAATGCCAGCCAGCACTTCCAGAATCGGCTTCAGGATATTACGGGCTCGCTCACTGGCGTATTCACTCAGGTAAATGGCCGTGCCTAGTCCCAGCGGCAGGGCAACGAGCATAGCAATCGCGCTGGTGAAAACCGTAGCCAAGATTAGGGGCCAGATGCCAAAATCCAAAATGGCAGGCTGCCAATGCGTCGACGTAAAGAACTCGACCAGCGTCACATCTGCTGAGCTAAAAAAGAGCAGCGCTTCTTTGCCCAGCTCATAAACAATTCCCACAGTGGTAAGAATTGAGATGGCGCCACACAAAAAGAGAAAGCCCTGAATGAGCATTTCTCCAAAACGCGGCCGTTTTCTCAGTTCGGAATATGACGCCTCCGTCCCAACCAGTTGCTGGGCTGGGTTTTGCGTTGCCATTAATTTCCTCCTCCTTCTAAATTCCATTCTCTCTGGCTTCAGGGTAGATTGGCCCAATCTTTCGAGATTGGGCCAATCTTGGTAAAGGTGACTCCACTAGGGGGTTGGATTGGCGTTTAGCCAGTTGACCTTTGCCTGGTTCAAGGCGGCGGTGCTGGCGGGGAAGTAACCAACTTCATCGATTACCTCATTGACATTTGTCAGGAAGAAGTTGATGTAGGCGGCCACCTGGGGTTTTTCCTGCATGATGGTGGCGTCGCTGTAGATGAACAACGGCCGTGCCAGCGCGTAGCTACCATCTTCAACCGATGTGGCACTTGGTTCCACGCCCTCGATGTTAAGAATCGTCAGGGCACCCTGATTTTCCTGGTAGTAAGCGTAGCCGAAAAAGCCAATGGCATACGGACTGCCAGTGATGCCCTGAACCAGCACGTTGTCGTCCTCAGACTGCTGCAAGTTGCTGGCGCTCAGGATGGGTCCTTCGTCTTCTTCAAAAATTTCTTCCACGAAATAGTCGAACGTACCCGAGTCGGTGCCGGGAATGAAGCGCTGGATGGGCTCAGCGGGCCAGTCGGCACGCACATCGGCCCAGGTTTCGGCCGTGGAGAAGATAGCGGTCAGCTCTTCGAGCGTCACGTCGGTAACAAAATCATTCTCGGCGCTGACGGTGATGGCCAGGGCATCAGTGCCCACGCGAAACTCGATAGGCTCACGGCCGATTTCGCGGCAGGATTCAATTTCGGTGTCCCGAATCGGACGGCTGGCGTTGGCAACGTCCGTCTCGCCAGTGACGCAGAAGCGCTCAAAGCCAGCGCCAGAGCCGATGGAATCGATGGTGATGTTGTGGCTGTAGCCCTCGCTGCGGAACAGTTCGGCAACGGCCTCGGCCAGAGGGAATACAGTCGAGCTGCCTGCCGATACAACGTCACCCTGTACGGCCAGCGGATCTACGCCCGGCAGCATGACGCCAGCCACGCTCGCACCGCTGCCTAGCGATACGTTCTGAGCATTGGCCCAGGCTTGCTTGGCGTTGTTCAGGGCTGTGACGCTGGCGGGGAAGTAACCCACCTCGTCAATCACTTCGTTTACGCTGGAGAGGAAGAAGTTGATGTAGGCGGCCACCTGTGGTTTTTCCTGCATGATGGTGGCGTCGCTGTAGATGAACAACGGCCGTGCCAGGGCATAGCTGCCATCTTCAACCGTTGTGGCGCTTGGCTCCACACCTTCAATGTTGAGAATCGTCAGGGCACCCTGGTTTTCCTGGTAGTAGGCGTAGCCAAAGAAGCCAATGGCGTACGGGCTGCCGGTGATACCCTGAACCAGCACGTTGTCATCCTCAGACTGCTGCAGGTTGCTGGCGCTCAGGATTGGGCCTTCATCTTCTTCAAAGATTTCTTCCACGAAGTAGTCAAAGGTGCCGGAGTCGGTGCCGGGGATGAAGCGCTGGATGGGCTCGGCGGGCCACTCAGGACGGACATCGGCCCAGGTTTCGGCCGTGGAGAAGATGGCGGTCAACTCTTCTAGCGTCACATCGGTAACAAAATCATTTTCGGCGCTGACGGTGATGGCCAGGGCATCAGTGCCCACGCGGAATTCGATTGGTGTCCGGCCAATTGCTTCACAAGACTCAACTTCACTTTCCTTGATGGGACGGCTGGCGTTGGCAACGTCCGTTTCGCCAGCGACGCAGAAGCGCTCGAAGCCAGCGCCAGAGCCGATGGAGTCGATGGTGAT
>JBHIWP010000028.1:0-29162 GCA_041987425.1 Promineifilaceae bacterium (SeqCode)
CCTGCTCCGGATCAGCAGCTGTACTTCAATCCGGTGACATACACGACAACACCCGATGGCAAGCGCGAGGTGATCCAGCCAGATCCATTTGCGGGCTTCATTCTTGGCTTCCAGCCCTCTCGCCCCACCAGCAGGGGCCGCATCGATATCCGCAGCGCAGATCCGCATGATGCCCCGTTGATCCAACCAAATTCGCTCGCGACTGAAGAGGACCGGGCGCAGGTGGTGGATTGCAGCGACCTCGACTGGTTGGACGTCGATGACGCTCCGGCCTTCGCGCATGCCGAGGGCTGGATGACTCGGCTGGCGGCGTAAGCCGCGCCGGGCCGAGGGCGCCCTCCTCCAGCTCGACGCGCGCCGGCATCACGATGCCTGGGACGGCCTCGGCGCAATCAGGCAGGACGTACTGATCTGCGGCGGCAAATATGACGGTATCGCCACGCCGGAGACACAGGCGCGCCTGGCAGAGCGCATCCCGTCAGCGACGCTGCGCATGTATGAGGGCGGACACCTGTTCCTGCTGCAGGACGCCCGGGCCTGGGCCGACATCATCGGCTTTGTGACCGGCGCACCGGGAGACGACGCATGATCCGTACCGAGACAGATGGGGGCATCGGCTGGCTCATCATCGACCGGCCCGGCCAGCGCAATGCCCTGTCCACCGCCATGTGGGCTGACATTCCACGCGCGGTGCGGACGCTGTGCGAGACGGACGGCGTGCGCGCCATCATCCTGCGCGGGGCGGGCAATACGGCCTTTGCCGCGGGAGCGGATATCGGTGAGTTGCAGCGCATGGGCAGCGACCCGGCGGCGCTGGCCGATTTCGAAGAGAAGTTCGAGGCGGCGCAGGCAAGCCTTGAGGCTTGCCCCCTGCCCGTGATCGCCGCCATAAAAGGCCCCTGCATGGGCGGCGGGCTGGCGCTGATGTTAACGGCCGTTCAACTGCTGCCAACCTTTGAACTCATCCAGCACTCCAGCCGTCAGGGCGGCCTCACCCCAAACGAAGTTCTCTCTTTCTCGCTACATCCGCTGCTGCTTAACCGGGCGCTGCTGCCCGCCTACGGACAGTCCTTGTTTAGTGAATATGTGGCCATTTTGCCCCTGACGGCCCTGCTGTTGGCGTTTTTAGCGGCCTGGCAGTGGCGGCGCTGGCGCGGCGTGGTGCCTGTCATCGCCTTGGTATTGCTAGGCTTACTGCTGGCGTTGGGTATTTTCAACCCCCTCAACTGGCTATTGGCCCGCCTGCCAGGTTTCGATCTGTTTCGCGTTCCTGCCCGCTGGCTGGCGGTGTATGCGCTGGGCGTGGCCTTGCTGGCCGGGTTGGGCTGGCAAATGGTGCTGGACCGCTGGCTGGTGCGCCAGTGCAGCTGGCGCGATTTGCCTCTGCGGGCCAAGGAAAATTTGTGGCATCTGGAACGGCCGTTTCAATTTGGCATCTGGCTGCTGGTAGGGCTTATTGGCTGGAACGTCGTGGCAAACGCAGTTTCTATCTTCGTGCCGACAGGTCCCGAGGCCCCGTTTGAAGCTGCGGGCATCCTCTCGCTTTTGTTTTGGTTGGTTGAACTGGCCCTGCTGTTTGCAGTTATTCTGGGGCAGCGGCCGGTATACAACTCAGCAAGGCGATTCCGCATCGGGCTTGAGCTCGGCCAGCCAGCTTCCCCCTGGCTGCTGCTACTTGTGATGGCTGTTTTGCTGTTTTGGGGTACGCGTTCTCATCCCTACAATAACCTTACTACACCGGAGGCATACTTCGACCTGCGGCCGCCGCTGGCCCGGTTGATGGCCGAAAATGCTTGTGGGGAAACGGCCGTTTGCGCCCGGCCGTCAGACCGCTTTCTTAGTTTGTCGGACATCTTTTTCGACGTGGGCGATCAGGCAGAAATTGACAGCATTTATGCGGACCAGCTTTCCGCAGCGGCCCGCTACGACTATACCATCGCCATTAAGCAGAAAGAGATCATTGCCCCGAATTTACCTTTGAGCTTTGGCCTGGCAGCGGTGGATGGTTTTGACGGCGGACTTTTGCCGATGAATTCGTATAGCCAGTTTGTGAGGCTGGTGTTGCCAGCAGAAACGCGGACAACTGACGGCCGATTGCGCGAGCATTTAACGGCCGTTCCCCCGGCAGACTGGCTCGATCTCACGAATAGCCGCTTCATCATTACCGACAAGGTAGGGGATGCCTGGCAGGACGTTGGCCCAGGCATGACGGCCTTCTTTGACCTGGAATTTCCTGTAGAATTGACGCCCGGCCAGTCGGTGGAAGTAGCCTATACAACGCCATTCACGGCCACCGGGCTGGCGCTGGTTGGGCGGGGAGATCCAGGCCATGTGGAGGTGCACACGCAGGCGGGCGATAGTTGGGAACTGCCTGTTGCTGCCAGCGGTGACGGGTTACAGGCCGTGTGGCCTGCTGTGACTGCAGCATCGCAAACACCCCAGCAAGCTGTTGCCACACGGCTTATTTTGCACGGGCCGGAGCAGGGCAGCTGGCAAATTGGCGGCGTGACGCTCATCAATGAAACCGACGGGTCTTTTCAGCCCCTTGTGTTGGGGAATTACCGGCTTATCCATTCGGGGGATGTAAAAATCTACGAGAACTTAGACGTTTTGCCTCGCGCTTTTTTGCTGCCCAGCTGGAGCTGGCAGCCGGATCAGAGGGATGTTTTACAAGCCATGCAGCAGCCTGATTTTGACGTTAGGGAAATGGCCGTGCTTCTCGGCAGCGGTGAAGGCCATAGTGGAGAGCCTGATCCAGAAGCTTTTGCTGTGATAACGCAGTATGAGCCTGAACAGGTGATTGTGCAAACAAGCAGCGATCAGCCCAGCCTGCTCTTGCTCACGGATGCCTACTACCCTGGCTGGCAAGTTGCTGTTGACGGCCGTCCCGCTGAACTCATTCAGGCAGACGGCTTGTTTCGTGGCGTGCTGCTGCCCTCGGGCGAGCACGAAGTCACATTCAGTTTTGCCCCGCGAACGTTTCAACTGGGATTCATGATGACGGCCGCTGGCCTCATTTTATTTGTATTGCTGGGCGTCGTGCTGCTCATTTTGCAGCGACTGGATACCAGCAGAGTAGAAAGTAGTAAAAAGGACAGATAAATGGAAATCCTCTCCAGGCCCAGGTTGGGCGTTGCGCTATGGACTCTGGGCCAAATGCCGCTGGCAGAATCCGCTCGGCTGATGGCTGAAATGAAGTACGATGGTGTGGTGCTGCCATTTGCTCAGGTTGAGTCTCCCGATGCTGCCGCCGAAATATTGCTGTCGCATCAGCTCCAATGCTTTGCCCTTACACCCAATCCGGTCGATCTGGCCCATCCCGATACGGCCGTTCGCCAACCTGCCATCGACCATGTAGAAATCGTGCTGGAAACGGCCGCAGCATTAAATGCGCCGCTTGTTACGGTGCGCAATCTGCCGGGCCGGTTTCGCCCCATTACTTCTGCTGCCGAGGAACAGGAGCTGTTTGAAACGGCCGTTGCCCATCTGGCCGCCACTGCTGCTGGCCATAACATCCGGCTGGCGGTGGACGTGGTGAACCGGTATGAGAGCTTTTTGTGTCGCAATACGGCCGTTTGCCTGGAAATGCTTGCTCGCCTGCAACAGCCCAACCTTGGTCTCACCCTCGGTGCATTTCACATGAACCTGGAAGAGCAGGACTCGTCGGCCGCCATCCAGGCTGCTGGCGAGAAGCTGGCACTTTTCTACATGGCTGATTCTAACCGCCAGGCAATTGGCCAGGGGCATTTGAAGCTGGGCATGCACCTCTGGGCCTTAGAATCGCTGCCCCAGGTGCCGGTGATTTTGGAGTGCTTGCCTGCCGGAAGCGATCCGTTTGGGGCAGGGATGGGAGAAGACGGCCGTAATCAACTACTTGCCTATCTGCTTGAGTCCAGAACCTGGTTCTAAAAGGTTGACATAATGCTTTTGTTATCTATTCTAGCAGAGGTATAATCGCCTGCTGGAACGATCTCATTAATCAACAACCGGGCTATTTCTGGATCGTGAGCCTGAAACGCTGAGCCAGATTCAAAATCTGCTTATCTTGTACAAATTTACCGTTTTGCCTCCTTGCTCTCGACTGAATAACAGCCCAAAAATTTAGGAGAAAACATGTCAGAAAGAAAAAAAGTGCGCGTAGCCATTATCGGCGTCGGTAACTGCGCGTCATCTTTGGTACAAGGCGTCCAGTATTACAAAGAAGCGGCCGATGATGCAGAAATTCCTGGACTTATGCACGCTACTGTGGGTGGATATCACGTACGTGACATTGAGTTTTCGGCGGCGTTTGATGTGGTAGAGGGAAAAGTTGGCAAGGATTTAAGTGAAGCGATCTGGGCAGAGCCAAACAATACCATTAAGTTTGCCGATGTCCCGCACCTGAACGTGCCTGTGTCCCGCGGCATGACGCACGACGGGCTGGGAAAGTACGTGAAGACGAAGGTAAAGAAAGCGCCTGGCCCTACAGACAATATCGTCAAAATTCTTAAAGATACCGGAACAGATGTCATCGTCAACTTTATGCCGGTAGGGTCTGAAATGGCTACCAAGTGGTATGTGGAGCAGGCGCTTGACGCTGGCTGCGCCTTTGTGAATGGCATTCCAGTCTTTATCGCCAGCTCTGAGTACTGGAGCAAACGGTTCGCCGAGCGTGGTGTGCCGGTTGTCGGTGATGATATTAAAAGCCAGGTCGGCGCCACCATTACCCATCGCGTGCTGACCAACTTATTTAAGGATCGTGGCATTCATCTGGATCGCACCTACCAACTAAACTTTGGCGGCAATATGGACTTCTACAACATGCTGGAGCGAGAACGGCTTGAGTCTAAGAAAATTTCTAAGACCAACGCCGTCACCAGCCAGCTGCCCTACGACATGGGGGAAGAAAACGTGCACGTTGGCCCCAGCGATTATGTGCCCTGGCTGACCGATCGCAAATGGTGCCACATTCGCATGGAAGGACGCGCTTTTGGCAATGTGCCGCTTAACCTGGAGCTAAAGCTAGAAGTTTGGGATTCGCCCAACTCTGCCGGGGTCATGATTGACGCCGTGCGCTGTGCCAAGTTAGCCCTGGATCGCGGCATAGGCGGGCCGCTCATTGCTCCGTCTTCTTACTTCATGAAAACGCCTCCAGAACAGTTTACCGACGATGAGGCCCGTAAACTCACGGAAGACTATATTGCCGGTGATATTTAACGGCCGTTCGCCAAACCTGCACTTTGGGCATGAGAAAATCGTCTCAAAAATCCGGTCTTGACGCTCTAAACTTCCTATGCTATAGTGCTCAGGCTGTGAAAAAGCAGCAAAAATCTAAAGGAGATAGGCGCAAAATGAATATGTTCTATGACAGCATCTTTATCAATGCTTCTCGCGACGCCGTTGGCGACGTTGCCACACTTTGCGCCTGTGATCATACCCCTCCTTTGTGATTATCTTCACAACTAAGAGTTGATGGTAACGGTCACGGCGCTTCAAGCCCGTGACCGTTTTTTGTTTTGCCGCTTAGAACGCCACGGGTACGTCCTGTGGCGTTTTTATTTTGCCAAATCAATACCGGACACAGGGTGTCAACAATCGTTGATATGCTGCAAGACAGCTCAACTTTAGGAAGTTGTCACTCCAACAGAATGGAAATAATTATGAAGATGGAAATGTTTAATTTAAAAGAAACGGTGGTTGGAAACAAATTTGCAGGTTTGTGGCGATTATTACGCGGGTATCAGCTTCTCTACGTTATTGCCCTGTTGGGTATAGGGCTGGCTGCTCTGGCACAAACTGGAATTTACTTTTTGTTAGGCCACTTTGTAGACAAAATATTACCTTCCGAAACGATGCTGCAGCAGCTGCCCTGGGTAGCACTGGGCTTTGTTGGTTTGGCAATCCTGCAGGGGCTGTTCACCTTTGTTGGTGGTCGCCTAGCTGCCAAAACATCTGAGAAGGCCGTGCTGCGGATTCGTAACTTTTTGTACGATCACATTCAGCGATTGACCTTTACTTATCACGACAACATGCAGACAGGGGAGCTTCTACAGCGCTCTACCTCTGACGTGGATGCGGTGCGGCGGTTGTTTGCTGAGCAGACAATTGGCATTGGTCGCATTGTGATGCTGTTTGTGGTGAACTTTATCGCTTTGTTGACTATCAACGTGCGACTGGCCTTCTTGTCTGTGGTCATTATTCCTGTGGTGCTGATTCTCTCTTACTACTTTTTTATTAAGGTGGGTGAGGTTTACGAGCATTTTCAGGAGCAAGAAGCGATCCTTTCCAACCGATTGCAGGAAAATTTGGCCGGCGTGCGTGTAGTGAAGGCGTTTGCTCGCCAGGAGTTCGAGAAGGCGATGTTTGAGGGTGAAAACCAGGAAAAATACCGTCGAGGTCGCCGCTTGACCACGATGCACGCAATTTTCTGGCCCTCGACCGATATTTTGTGTGGGATGCAGATGCTGCTGGGCTTTTACCTGGGCGCGCGAATGGCAATTGATGGAACCATTACGGTTGGATTGTACCTGGCTTACGTTGGGTACGTCACGCAAATCATCTGGCCGATTCGAAACCTGGGACGTTTGATTGCCGATGTTTCAACAGGGTTGGTCTCTTTTAGCCGTATCCAGCAGATTGTGCGCCAGGAGCGTGAACCGCTTACCGTTGGCACACACCGGCCGGGCAGGCCGGTACGAGGTGCCGTGCGCTTTGAAAACGTGGACTTCACCTATGAGGGAGAAGAAGAGCAAGTGCTGCACGATATCTCCTTTAGCGTGGAGCCCGGTGAGGTAGTGGCGCTTTTAGGTGGCACGGGTTCCGGTAAGACATCGCTGGTGAATTTGCTGCCCCGCTTCTATGAGTACACAGACGGCCGTATCCTGCTAGACGAGGTTGAGCTGAAGGAGTATCCAAGAGAATACCTGCGCGAGCAGATCGGCATTGTGATGCAGGAACCGTTCCTTTTTTCGCTGACGATTCGGGAAAACATCACCTATGGCGTAACCCGTGAGGTGAGCGAGGCGGAAATTGAAGCCGCGGCCCGCGCCGCAGCCGTGCACGACGTGATTGTCTCTTTTCCCAAAGGATACGACACGATGGTGGGTGAGCGGGGCGTTACGCTTTCTGGCGGACAGAAGCAGCGCGTAACGTTGGCCCGCACCTTCCTGCGTAATCCGCGCCTGCTGATTCTGGATGATGCAACGTCCTCGGTAGACACAGAAACCGAGGCGGAAATCCGGGCGGCGCTGGACAGGCTGATGGCGTCGCGGACGACGTTTCTGATTGCGCACCGGATTCAGAGCGTGATGAATGCGGACCTGGTGCTGGTGCTGGAAAACGGCCGTATCGTACAGCGTGGTACGCACGACACGCTGGTGAACGTACCCGGCACTTATCAAAGAATCTATGAATTACAGTCACGGATCGAAGATGAGCTGGAAGCCGATTTGTCGGCAGTGGCGGTGAGTGAGCGTGCCAATGGCTACCATAAGCTTCCCCAGGCTGGCGATTAAAACTATAGAGACGTTGCACTGGAACGTCTCTACGCAAATAACGAGAAAATCTAATGAGCGAACATTATTTCGAAGAAGAAGAATTTGATAGTCAGGTTAATGGTGAAACCATACGCCGCATTTTGGGGCAGGGTTTAAAGCATTGGCCTTTCATGGTGACGTTTCTGGTCTGTATTACGGCCGTTGCGCTCATCGAGTCTTACTTTACCTACCTTAGCAAACGAATGATTGATGAAGGCATTCTGGCTCGTGATCTGGATGCGCTCCGTTCCCTGGCCATTCAGTATGGCCTCTGGTTCCTGGTTTTTGCCGTCTTTGTCTTTGGGTTCATTAGCGCGGCTGGCTATTTGGGGCACCTGGTGCAGTACGACTTGCGCAAACAGATGTTTGATCATCTGCAGAAGCTGCCGCTTTCCTACTACAATCGGACTTCTGACGGCTGGCTTATGTCGCGCGTAACCTCTGATGCCGTACGCGTTGGTGATTTGGTCTCCTGGGGCTTTTTAGACACAGCCTGGACAGTGACCAGCGTTGTGACGTCGCTCGGCTTTATGTTTGTCATAAACTGGAAGTTGACGCTTCTGGTGCTGGTGATGATTCCAGCCTTGTGGAAAGTGGCTATCACTTTCAAGCAGCGCATTCTTACGGAGTACCGTCGGGTGCGCAAGCTGAATTCCAAGATAACCGGATCATACAGCGAAAGCATTAGTGGCGTGCGCGTAGTCAAGTCGCTGGGGCGCGAACATAAAAATCTAAATCAGTTTAATGAGCTGACTGATGATATGTACCAGGCTTCTTACCGGGCAGCATGGCTGTCGGCGCTGTTTTTGCCAGCAGTACAGTTGGTAAGCGCTTCGGGCATTGCCGTGATTGTGTGGTTTAGCGGCATACAGTTCGAAGCGGGCGGCATGACAATTGGTGGCTTGCAGGCGTTTATCTCCTACATCACCTTTATGCTTTGGCCGATTCAGCAAATGGCTCAGGTATATGCCAGTATGCAGCAGGCCGTGGCCTCTGGCGAGCGCATATTCTCTTTGCTGGATACAGAGCCAGACATTGTGGATGCAACCGATGCGATAGATCCAGGCACCATTCGGGGTGACATACTGTTTGACAACGTGTCGTTTCATTATGAAGATGGCAAACTCGTGCTGGAAAACTTTTCTTTAAGAATTCCGCAGGGTGAGACAGTGGCGCTGGTAGGACCGACCGGTGCCGGAAAGTCGACGCTGGTAAACTTGATTTGCCGCTTCTATGAACCGACGTCGGGTCAGATTGTGATCAACGGTCACGACTACACGACGCTGACGCAGCACGCCATTCAGTCACGAATTGGCATGGTATTGCAGACGCCGCATCTATTTTCCGGCACGGTGCTGGACAATATACGATACGGCCGTCTCGATGCCACCGACGATGAAGTGAAAGAAGCGGCAATGCTGGCCGGAGCACACGAATTTATTCGGAAGCTGGAGCATGGATATAAGACTGAGGTAGGCGAGGGCGGCGTGTTGCTCTCCGTTGGGCAAAAGCAGCTTATCAGTCTGGCCCGCGCCGTGTTGGCAAAGCCGGATATCTTTATCATGGATGAGGCGACTAGCTCGGTAGACACACTTACGGAAGCGTTGATTCAGCAGGGGATGGAGACGTTAATGAACGGCCGTACCAGCTTCATCATCGCCCACCGGCTGTCTACCATCAAGAGCGCGGATCGCATCTTGGTCATTGAAAATGGTGGTGTGTCTGAAATGGGCACACATGCAGAATTAATTCGGGCCCGCGGCCACTACTACAACCTGTACACCAAGCAGTTCCGTGATGAACGGCAGAGGGAGTATGGGTTGGATGACGCGGTGCCGGTTGCTCGGTAATGGGTAATCAGTAGGTCAGTAATGTTGCTACGCGACCGCTTCGTGTGCAGTAAGAACTGATTCACTGATTACTGTAAAAAGGATGGGATACGATGAATCAACAGCAGAATCAACTACGGACAGTTTTGCAAGCATTGGCGCTGCCGGTGACTGGTCAATTGCGCCTGTATCCCTACGAAGCTTGCACAGTGAATCGACTGATTGAAGAGTTTGAGGACCTAAAACCACTCTTTGTAGCAGAATTCGGCGATGGCCTGACGGAATCACAGGTTGCGGTATTGAACTTGCTGCATCAGGACTTGCTCCGCGTGTGTCTGGAGCATATCTGCTCGGATGTGGCGCTGCGCCGCAGCGGAATGTGGCGGCGGGTGCGCCTGCTGGCGCGCTCAGCCTTGCTGGCCTTTGGCTGGCCGCTGGTGCTGCCACCTCAGGATGAGCCAGCGGTGGTGGTTTGCTAATGGGTTAAGAGGCAACGGTTGGAAACGGCCGTTGCCTTTTTTGATCTTGCAAAAAGCCAGTAAAGTCTTATAATGTTTATAAACTTTATAAGGTGTGTAAAAAATGGAAAAGCAAATTGGCACCACCTATTTACGACAAAAATTGACGGATGTGATTCAGGAAATCAAGGAAGAAAAGGCCACCTACGTAGTAGAAACTTTTGGCCGTCCGCAGGTGGCCATCGTCGATTTAGAGCAGTATCAAAAATTTTTACGTTACCAGCAAGAGCGCGAAGAATTTTTTGATTGGCTGAATGAAACGGCCGCTATCAATGCCGAACATAACAAGGATTTATCCGAAGCCGAAATTCTGTCAATTATTGAACAGGCCCGGCAAGAAGTGTGGGAAGAGCAGCAAAGTAAAAAATGAGCTTTCGCGTCGTTTTGGACACCAGTTCTTTGATAAGCTTTGTACTTACCACCGGGGAAATCATGAGCCAGATTATTTTTGCATGGCGGGCTGATGAATTTGTTCTGGTTACATCGCCACAAACGAGGGCTGAATTGAACGAAGTGCTCGATCGTCCTAAGATTCGGGCATTAGCCAAGGAGCCGATTGATCGCCTAAAACAAGAAGTTGCTAAATTTTCGCTTTTCGTTGAAAGTGGACAAAAAGTGTCTGGCGTATGCCGCGACCCAAAAGATGATAAGTTTTTGGCGTGTGCGGCGACGGGCAAAGCACATTATTTGGTGAGCAGCGACAAGGATTTATTAGCACTGAAACAGTATGAGGGTATCTGCATTTTAGATCCCGGTACGTTTTTGATTGCCTTGCGCTTGGCAAAGCTCACAACGGCCGAAATCAAGGCAGCTTTTAGCCAGGAAACGCTGCGATCTGTCCAGCAAAATGTCTGTTTAGAACCGGAAACGGCCGTAAAATTGGCTGCTGCTTTTTGAGAAAATATTTTTCCCATTCGAATGGCCAAGCAGCGAACGACTACGGATCAACGACTATTCAATATCTGTGTCAGAAAATAAACCCGACGCAAAATGGGAGCCGCCTCCCACGATTCCGCCAGGCGAGGTGCGCCGCCTTCCTGAATGATGGCAGGAATCAGTTCTAGCGAGTGTACGCCGTTTTCAGTCAGCCAGACGTTGAGCACGGCCGTTTCTGGCGGACCATCAATCTCAAAGGCAAAATTTCCCAAACCGTACACAATCACGCCATCCTGATAATATTCAATCCCCTGCAAAATGTGAGCATGATGCCCAATCACCAAATCAGCTCCGGCGTCAATGGCGGCGCGGGCGGCGGCGGCTTGCGGTTCGCTTGGCTCCTCGATGTATTCGTAGCCGCTGTGCAGGATCACAATGACAAGGTCTGCCTCATCGCGAACGTCCGTTACGTCTGCCGCAATCACGTCGGGCGTGCCCCAGGCGAGTCCGGGTGAGGTTTCGGTGGCGGTCCAAACGGCCGTGTCAAAAGCACTACTCGCTTCCACCGGTACGTTCACATAACCCAAAAACGCCAGCGATAGACCGTTAATCTGGGTGACAAATGGCGCATGGGCATCTTCAAAGTTGGCCCCGGCGCCAATTGGCGCAATCCCCTGCGCCTGCAGCAGATCGATGGCTTGCAGGAGTGCGTCCGGCCCATAATCCATGCCGTGGTTGTTGGCCAACGACACTACGTCGAAGCCGCCAAGGGCTAATGCTTCGGCAGCGGCGGGCGGGGCGCGAAACGGATAGCTTTTGGCTTCCGGCGTGCCCACGTCGCCTAAGGCCGACTCTAAGTTGCCCACGGTGATGTCTGCCCCCTGAAGCAGTGGGGCAACCTTAGCAAAAGGATAGGCCAGGTTGCCGTTTTGGATGACGATTCCCAGTCCCCGATCCAGCATGATGTCGCCCACGCTGGCTAAATGTACGATAGTTTCTGGGGCGAGGGCGGTTTGCAGGATGGGCAGGAGTTCACTGGCAGCGTTATTTTCGGCTTGCAGGGTAAGCCGGTTTTGGAACGGATAGTCGGGGTCGGTGGGGTGACGGCCGTCTACCCGCAAAGGCTTCATTTCTGGCGTCAGAGCAGTCCAGGGCAGCACCACTGCCAGGCGGTGACCATTGGCCATGATGGCTTCGGCATCGGCCTGGGTGATGAACTCCCACTCAGTCGTAAAGGGCACGGCCAGCACAATGGGCTCTTGCCACACAAGCTGACCTGGGCCATTTTCTACTAGCGCGGCCGTGGCAGGTTCGTTTTCTGGTACGATCTGCCAGTTGGCGTTCAGAGTAGCGTTGGCTAGAACCTCGGCTATGGATGCTTCCCAACTGGCAGGGACGGCCAGTGTGAGCGGCGGCAGCGGGGTGCTGGTTGGTAGCTCAACAGGTGCAGCGGCCGTTGCCGTGGGCGCAATTGGTGTGTTGGTGGCTGGGGGCACGGTTGCTGGCGGTGCTGGCTGCGTAGCGGTAGGAGGGGCCAGTGTGGCGGCGAGCGTGGGAATGGGGGCGGTGGTTACGGCCGTTTCCGCACAGCCAATTAAAAATATTAAGCTGATCAACCCTAATACGTACACTCTCTCCGAGAGCCTCCAAAAAATCCCTCTAAAGTTCACCCATCCATAGCCTGGGAGCTCCCATTCAAATCTGGAAATTGTGGTCAAAAAAATCTGCGTAATCTGTGTAATCTGCGGATAAATGGTTCTCATGGTATGCAGGGCTCCGGCTGGGTAAGCAGTTGGTATTCGGTGAGATACATCTCCGATTCGTGCAAAAAGGTAGCCATTTCTTCGCCAACGTAGCGGAAGTGCCACGGCTCGTAGAAAAAGCCGGTTAGCTCCTGCGCGCGGCGTGGATAGCTAAGGGTGAAACCATAGCGATGGGCGTTTTCTGCTAACCAGGCGCCTTCGCTGGTTTGATAAAAGTATGTATGGAACTCAATATCCTCAATGCCTACAATCTCCGCCAGCTCTGGCGAGCCAAAGTCGACGGTGGTGCCTAGCTGATGTTCGCTGTGGCCCGGGCGGGCGCTGAGAATGGCGGCTCGTTCCGGCTCTTCACGGTTCCACTTTTCCCAGCTAATCGCCTGGGCGGCGTAGCTGCGGTAGCCGGACAAAATCCGCGGCTGTAGGCCCGAGTTTTGCATGTCGGCAATCATTTGCAGCAGCGGGCCAAGGGCCACTTCGCGCAGCTCAGTAGGGAAGCCCAACGTCACTTCCGGCGGCAGATAATCGGTGAGCAGCACCAAGTCTTGTGGTTCGTAGCTGCGGCTCAGGCCGTAGGTTTGGGTAACGATAGTAAACAAATCATCGCCCGGCATTCGCTCTGTGCAGGGGCCAATGGGCGTAGCCGTTGGCGTGGACGATGGCGTAACTGTGATTGTGGGTGCGGGCGTGGTAGTAACAGTAGGCGTTTGGGTAGGCAGTGGAGACACTGTCGGCGTGGCGGCATTGACGGAAGGTGGCGGCAGGCTGGGAACGGCCGTTGCCAAACCAGTGGGCACCAGCGTAGGTAGGGGGGGCAGTGAGACGGCCGTTTCCAGGCCACAGCCTGTTAACGCCAACAATGCCACGAGCGCCCCCAGCCAGATCGTTATAAATTTCTTCATCAGGCCGAATTGTATCAAAACTACACCAAATTGGTAATTGACAAATTTAATCGCCACCGTATAATTTATCGAATTATATCGCGATGGCCGAAAAATATTCTGATTAATAAAGAAAGTGTGAAATGATTGACGAAATTGACGCCCGAATTCTGGATCTGTTGCAGCAGGACGGCCGTTTATCCAACGCGGCCATTGCCGAACAGGTTGGCCTGACAACCTCCACCGTCTTTGAACGAATCAAAAAGATGGAGAAGAAAGAGATTATCCAGCGCTACGTGGCCGTCGTTGATCCACAAAAGCTGGGTAGGCCCATTACCGCCTTCGTCCGCCTGACTATCGGCACGGCCCCCGGCGAAGATTATGCGGCCAGTAAGCAAGATTTTGTGACCCAATGCCTGGCCGAGCCGGACATTTTAGAGTGCCATTCCGTAGCGGGCGAGGAATGTTACCTGCTAAAGGTGCGCGTAGCCAATACTGGCGAGCTGGAAAAGTTGCTGGAGCGCCTGCGCACCTACACGCTTGTGGCCAAATCGACCAGCAGCATTGTGATGTCTACCTTTAAAGAAGAGATGCGCGTTACCACCGAAGGAGGTGTTGCATGAGTAGTGAGCTAAATCGTCGGCAAAAAATTGAGCTTTACGGCCGGGCTGCCGTACTGTTGACGGCCGCTCTTGAGCGTTTCCCCAAAGAAATGTGGCAATACCGCTCTCCCGTGGAAGACTGGACCATTCACGAGATTGTTGTTCACATCACAGACAGCGAAGCAAATAGCTATGTGCGCTGCCGCCGCTTTATTGCTGAGCCGGGCCAAACACTCATGGCCTACGATGAGAATCAGTGGGCGAAGTCGCTGGATTATCATGCGCTGGACGTGGAGACGGCCGTTTCTCTCTTCAAATGGCTGCGGCAAAGCTCCTATGAGCTGATCCAGCGCCTGCCCGACCACGTATGGCAAAACGAAGCGCACCACCCCGAAAGCGGTCAGATGCGTCTCGACGACTGGCTGGATATTTACAGCCGACACGTGCCCGAGCATATTGCCCAGATGGCGCGCATTTACGAGGCGTGGAGCCAGTAATTTGGTAAATGAGCAATTGGGTAATTTTCCGCAAGTAGTGGATCGTTTTGTACGACCAGATCGACTATAAATTAAGAAGCTTGCGCTTAAATTCAACGATAGGAACCGTTATGAAACTCAAAAACTTTTTGCTGCTAATCTTGCTGGCGGCCTTGTGGGGGCCGTCTTTCTTATTTATTAAAGTAGCTGTGGCAGAAATTCCGCCGCTGACGCTGGTGCTGGGGCGAGTGGCGCTTGCGGCCGTTTTGCTCACCGTGTTCTTGCTGGCCCAGGGTAAATCACTGCCGCGCTCGCGCACTGTTTGGCGGCACCTGGCGGTGATGGGGCTAGTACACAACGCCATTCCCTTCGTGCTGTTTAGCTGGGGCGAACAATATATCGACAGTGCTCTTGCCTCAATTCTAAACGGTACGGTGCCCTTGTTTACCATTGTCCTGGCCCACTACTTTGTAGCCGATGATCGCCTGACGCCTGCCAAGCTGGTAGGTGTGCTGATAGGTTTTGCTGGATTGCTCTTGCTCATCACCCCCTCGTTTGTCGATGGTTTACAGGGGACAACTTCTGGACTGGTCGCGGTGACTTTGGCCTGCCTGCTGTACGGAGTTGCCATTGTCTACTCGCGCAACAATTTGCGCGGCCTGCCGCCGCTGGTGGCACCAGCCGGGCAGATGATCATGGCAACGATTTATTTGCTGCCGCTATCGCTTCTGGTGGAACGGCCGTTTTCGCTGCCGCCGCTCTCCTTGCAGGCGCTTGGCTCAATGCTAGCGCTGGGTGTGTTCGGAACGGCCGTTGCCTTCGTAGTGTATTACCGCCTGCTGGAAACGGCCCCGGCCAGTTATGTCTCAATGACCACCTACGTTATTCCCGTGTTTGGCGTGATCTTGGGAGTGCTGGTGCTCAATGAACAGCTAACCTGGCACGCCTACGCTGGCTTTGCCCTCATTTTGCTGGGGGTGATGATTGTGAATGGGCTGTTGAAGGTGCGGGGCAAACGGCCGTCTGCTTTGCCGCGCCCAATCGAAAAGCCAACGCTATAAATCCTGCCACATCGACGCTGGAGTTTACCTCGTGACTCTGGCGGAAGGCCAGTGGTGCTTGCCCGTGCGCAGGCGTTTAGTTTAACTGCTTGCGTTTGTTCTCTTCGAACTGCCTATTAGAATAATTGGATGCCTCTTTGAATATGCGTCAAAGAGGCATTCGTTTAGCGATAAGAAGCATATACGGCCGTTTGGCCTGCCTCGTCAAACGTTAACACATCAAATGGTTCTGGCGTAACGCCTGGAGCCTCCATGCCGGGTGAACCAGCGGGCATGCCAGCCACCCCAATGCCAACGATATCTGGCTTTTCTGCCAGCAGCCGACTGATCTCCGCTGCGGGTACGTGTCCTTCGATGATATAGCCGTCAACGACGGCCGTATGGCATGCGTAGAGCGATGTAGGTACTTGATATCGTGTTTTCACCTCGACGATATTTTGTACTCCTCTTTCCACCACGGTGAAGCCATGCTCCTCCAGATGGGCGCTCCAACTGCCACAGCAGCCTCAGGTGGGAGATTGGAAAACCGTAACGACGACGGGCTCCTCTGCCGCTGCAGGTACGCCATTCCCTTCTGACTGCGAGCAGGCGACAGCTCCCCAAAGTAGGGAAAGCAAAACAATAAGCGATCTTATTTTCATAGTGATGAGCCTCCAGAAATGTAAAACAGTAGGCATAAGATACACGGACGCTGAAGGGAAAACTATTGACATTCCTAAGGAGTTCCTACTTATGAATGTAATACTGGCTAAGTTTCCCGTGATCATTCTCGTTGTGTGGTTGAATAAATAGCAGAATTAACGATAATGGATAGCGACGTGTAAAAACTGTGTGAGGCTTTATGAAAACACCTGCCGGAAAAGAGTGCCGGTTCTACTATCAAAACTTCCATCGCGGCCGTTCAGAACAAGAGTGCCGCCTCATAATGGGCAACCCACGGTCAGAGCCGTGGCGGCCTTCCGACTGCAGCAAATGCCCCGTGCCAGATATTCTGCTAGCCAACAGCAACCCGAATTTGGTGTTAGAGGCCACTATTGAAAAGGGCTTTTTGGGCTTGAATCGGCGGGTGGAGGTGAAGGCATTTTGCAGCAAACACCTTATTGACGTGCCTAAACCACAGGTGGGCTGCCCGGAATGTGCCCGAGAAAAACCAGGTTTGCCAGAGCTTTTTGATAATCTTGATAAGTGAGAGACAGAAAGTGAAAAGTGAAAGGTTGTCGGCTAACAACAGCCATTCTACTTTTGGCTTTGACCTTGATAACTGCCATAAAACTTATGATTAAAGCAATTCTTTTTGATTTAGACGATACGCTGCTGGGCAACGATATGGATAAATTTTTGCCCGGCTATTTTTCTTTATTAGGTGACTATGCCACGCGCTACCTGCCGCGTGATCAGTTTATGACTGAGTTAATGACCTGTACGCAGGCGATGATCCAGAGTGAAGACCCGGCGTTAACCAACCGGGATGTATTTTGGCACCATTTTGCCCAGCGAACTGGTCTGGATAGCAAGGAACTGGAAGCGTTTTTCGATCATTTTTATCGTAACCAATTCATGCAGCTAGAAACGCGCACTGTGAAACGGCCGTTCGCCGAAAAGCTAGTAAAGCTCTGCCTGGAAAGGAGCCTGGACGTAGTGATTGCCACCAATCCGCTTTTCCCCAAGGTTGCCATAGAGGCACGGCTGGCGTGGGCGGGTTTGCCCGTCGAACAGTACGATTTTGCTCTGGTGACTGCTTACGAAAATATGCACGCCACGAAGCCATCGCCAGCTTACTATTCCGAAATTTTGCAAACCATTGGGTGCGCCCCAGAGAATGCGCTCATGGTGGGTAACGACTGGGAAAATGATATTGTGCCTGCGCATAGCGTGGGAATGCATACTTACTGGCTGGCCCCCCAAGAAGCGGTACAGTCCAGTAAATTAGCCACATATCGCGGCACGTCGCTGCAAGATCTTTACGTGCTGTTGGCAGCAGGGTGGGAGCCGGTAGTCAGTGAGCGATAATCGGTCAACGGTCAGCCGTTGAGTACGAAAATAGTGAATCGTGGGGGAAGTTTACGTGCCGAAAGGTTTTAAGTTATGAGCTCTGCCGATGCCCAGGCTTTTACTGTAAAAAAAGCCATTGTACTGGCCGCAGGTCGGGGAAAGCGGCTGCGTCCTTACACGGATCACACGCCAAAACCACTGCTGCCGGTAAACGGCCGTCCCACCATCCACACCACGCTCACGGCGCTGGCCAATATGGGCGTTGAAGAAGTTTGCCTCGTTACCCACCACCTGGCAGAGAAAATAGAAGCGTTTGTGGCAGACGGGTCTGCCTGGGGCGTAAAGGCCCACTTTATGCGGCAAGAAGAGATGAATGGTACGGCAACGGCCGTTCAGATGGCCGCTGATTTTATTGATGTCCCCACCATTATTGTTGCCGCCGACTACATTTTGCCCCCGCACTACCTAAAAGAGCTGCACAGCGCTTACCTGGCAGCAGGCACTCCCCTGGCTACAAGCCTAAAAGCGCTCCCTGCCGAAGAATTGGGCCAGCGCAGCAGCGTGCGCTTTGCCGCCGACGGCAGCATTGCCGAGGTCGTCGAAAAGCCGGCTAACGGCCAGGCCCCCAGCCACATTGGTGCCTCGCTCATCTATATCGTGCCGCCGCAAATACGCCATTACCTTACGCAGCTCACGGCGTCATCTCGCGGCGAATATGAGCTGCCCACCGTTATTAATCGCATGGTGCAGGATGGTTACAGACTCAGCGGGCTGCTACAGCCTGCACCTGAAGAGTGGCAGGTGCCAGCTTAAAAAGATACTTTTGCGATTGTGGCAAAATTGTGCTTATCTAAAAATTAGTCCCTAAAGTTCATAAATCTCGCTAAACTTTTGTGTCACATAGCGCATAAATGGCTCGTGCGTCAGCGGACCACCGGTTGCTTTTTGCACCAGTTCGCTTGGGGTGAACTTACGGCCGTGTTGGTGAATGTTCTCTTGCAGCCAGGTGACAAGTGCCTCCGTTTTGCCCTGGGTCATCTCTTCAGCAATTGTGGGGTCTTGGGAAACGGCCGCTTCGTAAAACTGAGCCGCATACAGGTTCCCCAGTGCATAGGTGGGGAAGTAGCCAAAGCCAGGACGCGTCCAGTGAATATCCTGCAAACAGCCTTCCGTATCGGTGGGCGGTACAACGCCGAGCAGCTCTTGCATCTTGTCATTCCAGGCAGTGGGCAGATCGGCAACGGCTAAATCGCCATTTAGCATCGCCTGTTCCAGTTCAAAGCGCAAAATGATGTGAAAATTGTACGTGAGCTCGTCCGCTTCTACCCGAATGTAGGAAGGTTGCACCTTATTTATGGCGCGATAGAACGCCATTACGTCATGCTCGCCTAGCTGCTCTGGAAACAGTTCCTGCAACTTGGGATAGTGTGCCTGCCAGAAGCCCCAGCTACGCCCCACAATATTTTCTATCATGCGAGATTGGGATTCGTGAATGCCGCTGGAGGTGCCGCGGGCCAGCGGCGTGCGGGCCAGGTCAGGGTGAGTGCCTTGCTCGTACATGGCGTGCCCGGACTCGTGCAGCGTGCCAAACAAAGAGGGGTTTAGAAAGTTGGGATACCAACGGGTGGTAATGCGGGCATCGTTGCGGCTAAAGCTAGTGGCGAAGGGGTGAACCACCGTGCCCAAATGTCCCCGGTTTAGGTCATAACCGACAGCGTCAGCAATGTAGTAGGCAAACTCTTTTTGCTTGTCGATAGGAAAAGGCTGGTGAACGATGCGGTCTTCTACGGCCGTGCCTCTTTCTTCAATTGCCTGGCGCAGTGGAATGAGGGCATCTTTCACCGCATTGAAGATGGCTCGAACTTCGACCGTTTTCATGCCGTGTTCAAATTTGTCTAGCAGCGGATCGTATTTTTCGTCTTCGTAGCCATACAGCTCTGCCATTTCCTGCACCAGCTTCACAACTTCTTCCAGATGGGGGCGAAAATGAGCAAAGTCGTTGTTTTCGCGTGCTTCTACCCAGGCGGGATTGGCTTTGCCGCTTACTTCGCTAACGCGGCGAACGAATTCGGGCGGGAGCTGGCGGGCCTCTGCATAACTGCGACGCAAGTAACGTATGAGGCTTGCCTCGTTGCTCTCATAAGGGGTTCCGTTCAGCTCAGTAGCGGCCGTTTCTATCAGTTCACCCATTTCATCTGAAGTGAACATTGCATGGCTGAGGCGGCGCAGCGTTGTCATTTGCTGAATACGGGCCTCGGTTCCCGCCTTTGGCATGTTGGTTTCTTTATCCCAACTCAGCACGCCCATCGCCTTTTCAATGTCGTGAATTTCGTGAATTTTGCCTAACAGGTTTTGATAATTTGAACTCATTCTAGCGCTCCTTTGTGGGAATAGATGGGAAGTGTAACGAAAAACGGCCGTTTATCCAAAGCAAAATGGCTGACGATAACTGACTGAATATTGGGTTCTCAAAACAAGCTCCCTGAAACCCTATGGGCAAAAGTATGGCGAAGGACTATACTCAACCGTATAAATTTGTCCGTCAACGCGATGCAAAAGGATGTGTTATGAAAACGGCCGTCTGGTGGATTCGTCGCGATTTGCGCCTGAAAGATAACCAGGCGCTGGCAGCAGCACACCAAAATGCCGATCAGGTGATTCCTCTCTTTATCGTCGATCCCTTTTTTGAAAAGTCCAAGTACGTTGGTGACAAGCGACGTGCCTTCTTGTGGGCAGGATTGCGCCAGCTAGATGCCTCTTTGCAAGAGAAGGGCAGCAGGCTGATCGTGCGTTACGGCCGTCCTCTGGAAGTGCTGACCAATATCTTAGAAGAGAGCGGGGCGCAGGCGATTTTTGCTGAGGAAGATTTTACCAGCTATGCGCGCAGCCGTGATAATGAGATTGAAAAGACCCTGCCCCTGCGTTTGGAGCCAGGGTTAGTAGTGCATCCGCCCGGCACCGTGCTGAAGCAGGATGGCGATCCCTACACGGTGTTTACGCCATTTAAGAAAAATGCCTGGCTGAAACGGCCGTTGCCCAAGCAAAGCGATCTGTTAGCCGCTCCAAACAGTCTCAACACGCCAGAATCGCTTGAATCTGAAGCATTGCCCGGGGAACCAGCGCTGCCTGAAGCCGTGCCATTTCCGCCCGGCGAGGCAGAGGCCCATCGTCGACTGGATACATTTTCTCAGGACGCTATCTATCGCTATGCTCAGGATCGCAATCTGGTCGCAGAAGATGGCACATCGCAGCTCTCGCCCTATCTGCGGTTTGGCATGATCTCGGCACGGCAGGCGGTGGTAACGGCCGTTGCCTGCAGCCAAAGCGCCAGCGGCCAGGAAGCCCGTAAAGGGGCAGAAACATGGCTGAGCGAACTCATCTGGCGTGAGTTTTACATTCACATTTTGTATCATTTTCCGCACGTGCTGCGGGGCAGCTTCCGCCCCGAGTATGACCGAATACGGTGGCGCAATCAGAAGCGTGAATTTGAGGCGTGGTGTAACGGCCGTACCGGTTATCCCCTCGTCGATGCCGCCATGCGCCAGCTTGTCACCAGCGGTTGGATGCACAACCGGGCCCGAATGATTGTGGCCTCGTTTTTGGTAAAGGATCTACTGATAGATTGGCGCTGGGGGGAAGCGTTTTTCATGCAGCATCTCGTTGATGGCGATCCGGCGGCGAACAATGGCGGCTGGCAGTGGTCTGCTGGCACGGGCACGGATGCCGCACCCTATTTCCGCATTTTTAACCCTACGTCGCAGGCCGAAAAGTTCGATCCCGACGGAAAGTTTATTTGCCGCTGGCTGCCCGAACTGGCGGACGTGCCCAACGACTACATTCATGAATCGTGGACGATGCCGCAAGCAGTGCAAGCGGACGCCAATTGTGAAATTGGGGAAGATTATCCTGCTCCCATCATAGACCATTCTGAGGCGCGGGAGCGAACGCTAGACGCCTATAAGACCGCTCGTGAAGCCGAGTAAGATTTGGGGCAAGACGTGGCTGGTTTCGGGGATGCGGTACTGCCAGCCCAGCACTTCTAGCATAATGTAGTCGGCAATGGCCCACAGGCCAAAACACCCAACCGAGAAGAAGATAATCGCGATGGCAATGCCTACCAGCAGGCAGCCCTGCCCACAGCCGAAGCGGTTGGCCGTGCGTTGGATACGGCCGTTTGTATTCCCAGTAGGTATCGGGTTACGGCGCGAACTTTCTACTGAAGGAGATGCGTCCAGTTCTGGCTCCGCTTCAGCCTCCGATACAATCTCACCACGCCCGCGACAGCCATAGGCGGCGCATTTGTTGCCATTGGTTCGCCAGCAGTGGGTATGGTGGCGGCTACTGTCTTCCGGGCAAACAATAATTTCGTCCCCTGGGGCAAATGGATTCTTACACAAGACACATTCATCGCCTAAAAATGGAGACTGTTTGGTGACGGTGATTGGGGAAAGCATTTGGTGGAGATTAGAGATTAAAGACTTGAGATCTAGTCTTCAATCTCTTTTTAGCCAATTTTGATTTGATCCAGCAGCCACTTAAACAGGCGTTGCAGCAAGCTGGGGCGACGCAGCTGTTCAACCTGGCGGCGCTGTTGTTCCTTCAGGTGCTTGGTTTGGTTGGAACGGCCGTTGGCCGAGGGGCGAGGTAAATCGGTGTATTTAATGCTGAGCACAGGGCTTACAGGCGTGCCGTAGATTTTGAACTTGTCATGGCCGCAGCCCAATACGGCACACTTGCCGCCCCCTTGCTGCCAACAAACTTTGTGGTATAGCGTGCCGCATTTGGCGCACAGCACCGGCTGTAAATCTTGCTCCTCCACAAACTTCTCAACCGGATTGGCACAAATGGGGCAGTGCAGGCTTAATTGATTCGCCTCCTGAATGTCGCTATTCGTAATTGTGAGGGGGGGCATTTCCTGTTCGTCCATTTTTCAGTAATCAGTCTTCCATTACGGGCATTATACACTCAGGGTAATCAGTTGTCAGTAAACAGTAAACAGTCTTTAACTTCTTTGTTTACTGGTCACTGAACTCTGGACACTGACTACTGAAAACTACCAACCGCCACTTGCCCATTCTGGCCAGCCGAAGCTGTGGCGGGAGACCTGCGTTTTTTGCCGGTTCCAGCTAAAAAAGCCACTGGTTTGGGCGCGCGGATCCAGCACATAGGCAACGTGCCAGATCTGCGTGAAAAAGTTTTGGTGAATGAATAAATCCATGCCCGATAAAAAGATGCCGAAGCCGGGATGCGTATGGTACCAGCCAACGATTACGGCCGTTTCATCAGGATATCGTTCGTGCAGCTTGTCGGTCATATAGCGCCAGCTTTCCGGTGTGTACGTCACGCTGGCGCCGTGCATTACCGTGTACTTGGCAATGATGGTATCTAGAATATGCACCCGGTAACGGCCGTCTGGCTGCTTTTCCGGGCGGGGGCCAATGAGCACCCCGGCTACCTCACGGTTCATGCTGCTGAGGGCGTGGGCCTGGGCGGCGCGTAAAGCTGGCTCCTCAATGGTGATATCCACCGCCGCCGGGGTTGGGTCACCTATTGGCAGGTGCCGCCCAGCGATGCGCACGCGCGCCCGACTGGGGGCAATTACTGTATCGCTTTCGGCTGCATCTGGCTGCGCCTCTCGCTCTTCGTGCACTGGTTCCGGCTCAGACACGATGATGTTGTCAACGTCATCAGCTTCGGCAACGGGCATTGGTTCTGCCTGAACGGCCGTTTCTACCGAAACTTCTGCTTCAACCACATCAGATTCAACAATTTGCTCTTCACCACCAGGCGGTTCTGGCGCTTCATCTATTTGGGCAGCAACGACAGCTTCAGGTTCAAGAGCCTGTGCCGCCGTTAATGATTCCTCTGTCGCCGGAAGTTCTTCTATTTCAGCGGTAGCCTGTGCTGCGTCGTTCAGCGCTGTTGAGTTTGCCACAGCCGCCGCCTCTACCACCATTTTTGCCAGCCACTCTCGTGATGGAGCCACTGGTTTGCCGTCGGCATCTACTACGTCCATTGCCATTTTTACGCTGCTGTCTTTTACCAGATCAGCCAGCTTGATTTCTCGATACGTCTCCCACACTTCTGCTTCTAGCTGATCGGCAAAAACTTGCAGTTCCGCTAACGTGCATTCATGCAATGTCTTATGGGTATCATCCAGCTGAACCAGTTCAGTGGGCGTCAGCCGGATGTTGGCGGAAACGGCCGTTTCATGGTCCGGCAAATGTATTTGAATTATCGCCACGTAATGTGTCGTCGTTGTCTCGGTCATAAAATAAAAGTCCAAATAAATAGTACGCTGATTCCTGATAAAAAAGATTGAAAAATCAGATCGATCAGGTTAATCTGCGTCCTATTAAGGAAGTAGTTCTACGGCAATATGGCAGCTGGCTACCCCAGGCAATGGGATATTTTGTCGGTCAACGGCCGTTAGCCGCAGCTCATAGGCGCCAAATGGCAATTCCGCGGTGTGCCAATTGACCAATAATCCTAAATCGGTCTGTCGGCGCTGTACGCCTGCCAGCTCCCAGCTTTCGCCCCCCACTGGCCTGTATTCAATCTGATAACGGGCCGCGTCTGGCTGAACGGCCGTGCCAAAAATGGCCACATCCTCGCCTCGCTGCACCCGGCTTTCTGCCACTGGCGCCACGATGCGCAGCTGCGGATCAGCACAGCTTAGGGCATTGATCGAAGTTTCACCCGCCAGGCTGCTTACAACGCTCTCAAGATGGTTGATCTCGCGATTGAGCGCCACGACCCAGCCAAAAAGCAAAAAAAACCCCAGAACAAAACCCAGGATTCCTAGCATAGTGCCATTAGAAAGCGTAATCGGATGACCCGCGCCAAAGTTGTAGCGAATTGCCCCGGCCTCATCGCCGCTACCTTCATACGAAGCATAAAACTGTTCGGCCTCGCGCGTGTGCCATACTTCTGTCTTCACCACGCGCCAGGGCACAACCGGTTTGTCCTGACTATCTAACTGTTCAAAATAGCCAGTAATTGGTGCTAACTCGCCACCTTGCCAGCCAAAGTAGCAAGCCTCATTGCCCAATGGGTCTACGACCAGTCCCACGTGCCAGGGCAGGGTGAAGGCGGCCGAATGAACCACCACATCATCGCTAGAGTAGAAGACACCCAGGCCAGGATGCGTATGGAACCAGCCCACAATTTCCAGTTCAGGGTATTTTTGGGCGCGTTCGTGGTGAATCTGGCTCCAGGCGTCGGCGGTAAAGGTGAAATGGATGGGGCCGTGGTCATCGTTGCGGGCGGGCAAGGCGGCAATAACCTCCACCAAGAGCTGCTCGCCGTCACGATAGGCGTGACCCAGCAGCACCCCGCCCAGCTCAGAACGTAAATTACTGATGCTATGCGCTCGAATCTGGCTCAGGGCCTGCTGCCGGTGGCTGATGATTACCTGGTCACCAGCTGGTGGCTGCCCATGCAGATGGGCATTCCTGGTTAAGTCAGAAAACGGCCGTTCTGGCAAACTGTCAATTTCTGGCGGGCCAATCATAGGTTCGATTTCTTCTGAATGGCGGGTGGAACGGCCGTTAGAGAATGTTGATGCCGAGTTCATCCGATTCTTCCTCCCCCAGCACAATCAAATCTTCCAGCGATTGTCCTTTCAGATTGCGCCGGTCGATGGGGAAAATGTGCTTGTGTCGCAGTGCCCAGGCAGCTGCCTTGGAGTTCATCGGGTCTTTAGGATCAAAGTTCTTATACTGAATCATTTCCCCCAGCGTCAACAGTAGCTCATCCAATGTTTTGGCCGGCCACCATGCGCCAATGCACACCGCCCCGGTTACATGAATGTTTGGGTGGAAAATGGGAGTGTGCCACTTTAGTTGCGGCTGCTTCAGTGGATATTCGGCATGGAGATAGATACTGACTTCATGCTTTTCCCGAATCTGCGGCGTGCCCGCACTGTTGATCTTTTCCACTCCTTTACAGGTGAACTGGATTAAATACTTTTCAACAGGATCACCTTCAGTGGTTAGGACGTGAATAAACTCGCTGCGATTAACCAGCGCTCGAATCCGCTCATGGTCGTTGCGCAATCTGGTTTCACGAATATCAAAGGACATGGTTTCCTCAATAAAGACAAAAAGCGGAAGGATAAAGCCAGAACTGACTTTCCTTCACACTTTTCACCTAATACTTTTACTTTAGCCTGCTGTTACTTCAGGGAATAGGCTCAAAATATCGTCTTCTACTACCCCGGCGTCGGCCAATGATTCATCTTCGCTGAGCCGCTTGCCGGACGAACGATGGTCCAGACGATAGGTGATGGGATTGGCGCCCTGGCTGGTGGGAAGGCCCATTTTGCTAACCAGAGCGGGAATCAAACGCCGCATCGGTACGTCGTCCGGGAGTTCTACCGGGGTCTTCTTTGAACCAGTGGGATCATAGATGATTGTCTTTATGCTTGCCATTTTATAATAGCCTCCATTCATTTTGGTTGAATTGCTTTTTGCACCACGCGTCTGTTTTGCAGTGGATATTCTTCAAATCAACTTGGTAATACACTTGTTAATACGCAGTTTGCCGCCGGGGGTTGCATCCTTTTGTCAGTAATCAGTTTTCGGTAATCAGTATTCAGTAAAGCCTCACTTGGCAGTTACTGGCTTCTGATTATTGACCTACTGATTACCCATTACCGTTTAGTCAAACTTCAAAAACGCCTCTTTATCACCAGTTAGCTCCATGTAGATACTTTCCTTCTTGCTGGCGCTGCGGGCGCGGATGATGCCTAGTGGCGGTACGTCCATCTCTGCCAGGGTGCGCTCCAGGAAATCTTCGCTGCCGCTTACCCGATGCGTCAGGCTCATCTCGCGACGGCCGCCGCAGTTGGGGCAGGTAGAGTCGTTTTCATACAGCCGGGCCATCTTGCGGAAGATAGGGAACCGTTCGCCACAGTCCAGGCAGTGCATCGTCGTCACAATTTCACCGTCAAATTCTAGCACAGCATCGTCGGCCAGCTTTTCTTTGGCGATGGTCAACAGGTCAGACAGGGTGGTGGAAACGGCCGTAGCGTCCTCAAGCGCCACAATGGGCTCTAACCGTGCGTGGCTCATGCAGCCCTGCTTCACTGGATATTCCGTGGTGTAGATGTCGTTGGTCAGACCGTTAATCATCACGGCCTTGCCCGGTTGCACTTCCATATTGTGAATCAGCTTCAACGCTTCTTGCGTTTGCATGGCTGCTACAATCGAGGCGCTGGTTGGCGTGGTGGGTACCTTGCCCTGCAATATGTTTTCCCGCGCCAGCAGTGGGCACGAGTAGCGCAAATTGATAATTTGATAATCCAGGTCGGTGAGGGTGCACTCGTAGCAGGCGCCCTGACCTGGCCAAAAGACGCGTACGATGCCCATTAGCTCTTGAATGGCTCCATCGACCCACGGCCGATTTATTTGCCAGCTAAAGCGATTAATAGAAAGTCGCGCTTCCCGGTTGTCCAGGCAGCCGATGATGGCATCTACGTGGCGAAACACGCCCAGCCCCATCTCAAAATTGATGTTGCCGTGCCACGTTTTCACGTTCACGTCCGGGTTGAGTTCTTTCACGCGTTCAGCGGCGGCTTCTACCTTGCGGCGGCCGCGGTCCGAGGCGCGGAACAGCACGGAGCGGCTGAGATTGCTGTCTTCGATGGTGTCGAAATCAGCGATGAGAATGTTGCCAATGCCCATGAGGGCCAGATTTTTTAGTACTTCGTTCCCCAGCGCACCAGCGCCCACAACCAGGACGGTGGCGTTACGGACCACCTCCTGCTGCCACCAGCTAATGTAGCCAAAGGTGTGGTACCGGTCGCTGTCGGGATCGGTGATGATAATTGGTTCTGTTGTTTCAGTCATGTTGTTTTATCGTTTTGAGTTGCAAGTGGCAGGCTGCAGGTAGCAAGCGGTGTTCACTCGCAACTTGCAACTTCTTACCTGCAACCAGTTGCTTTATGAAAGACGCCGGAAAAAGGGCAGCTTAAATTCGGTACGGTCCACGTTTAGCGTGACCGATTTACGCTCAACTTCGCCGCCCAGGTCGCGGGGCCAGGTAACGTCCACGTCGTAGGTGAGGCCGGAACGGACACGCACGGGCAGTTCGCACAGAAAGATGCCTTCGCGATTGGTTGTTCCAGCGACGTGGGCCTTGATGCCCTGGCAGCGCACCTGCACCTGGATGCCGTATAGTCCAGGACCATCCTGCACATCCTGCACGATAACGCGGAGCCTGGTGCTGCGCAGTGGCTCCTTGTCGCGGCTAAAGCGTTGGCGCACGGCCGTTCCCAAATTTTCCCCACTGCTGCTACTCGGCCGCGGACGTGATTGCGTTGGCCGCGCCTGCCGTCTCGGCGGCACCTGATCGGCGCGAATACGGATTTCTGGCATGCGCACGGGCCGTTGGTTAGCCGCAGGAATATCGTCGCTGGTGATAGTGAGGGGGGCGTTGCGCGTTATAGAATTTTGCTCATTACTCCCTTCTTTTTCGTCAACGTGAAGTGTCTCTCGCGATACTTCCGGGTAGCGCACCGGAATAGGCGGGCGGAAGTGTGGCGGTACCGGGGCAATGGGCTGGCTGTTTGGCATATTTTCCAGGCTGTGCGTGCTGCTGCCAGGCTCATAGGCCAGCTTTTTACCCAATTTGTCCCGCTCCGTGGCGCTTCGCTGTATTTGCTGCCGCAAAAAGGTGGCGGCACGCTTGATGAGCTGTCCGGCCGGACTGTATTCCCCCGGCGGTGATGCTGGATCGAGCTGGTAGAGCGGGTAGCCGCTCTTCCAGGCGTGGGCAGCGACGGCCAGTGAGAGCCAGGAGATTGGAGACTGGAGATTGGAAATTGCAGAACTGGCAGTAGCCAGGGCGCTAACTTCTTCATCTTCTGTTAGGCTAGTTTCCTGGAGTAAATCGTAGAGGGCAAGGCGAACGGCCGTACTGTTTCCCTCCATCAAACGCGCAAAGTCGTGCAGGGTTGGGTCATCCACTACGCCCGCGGCGCGCAGCAGCGCCTTGGCCCGCGATTCGGTGAAGTCCGGTACGCTTTCTTCATGCTTATTCAGATCGCCAATAAGCCAGTCGGTCAGCCGTACTGCGAAAATTGGCAGGTGGGCATCATCCAGTTGTTTTAGCAAGGGTGTTGTTGAAAGGTCTGTCATGAGACGTTCCTGTGGAGGGCGACCCAGCGGGTCGCCCTTACTAACTTAGATAGCCAGGCTGGTTTCTAGCTTGTGCAGCCCGTCCCAGACGCGCATCAGCTCTTCTAGATCGGACACGTTTTCCAGGTCCATTTCCATTGCTTCGCGCAGTTCTGGCTTTTGCAGGTTGCGGTCGTGCTGCTTCAGCATTGGCTTGACGATATGGGTGTTGAAGTCGCGCTCGGCTTTGGTGGCTTCCAGCCAGAAGAGGCGGCGCAGCCGGGGCAGCAGGTCATCATCGTTGAACAGGTCGTTAAGAATCTCGCCAAAGATGCGGTTGACCTTTACGGCGACGTTGTCTAGCTTGTCGGCATAGCTCATTTCCAGGTCAGCCTGTGACGTGGTAGAGCCACCGTCGCCAATCAGGCTAATGCCCAAATCTTCTGCAGGCGGTGCCGGTTCGTCCAATATGGAAATGTTGATTTCTGGTTCTTCGGCTACTGCTTCTGCTACCTGTTGGGTGCTGTTGGGAG
>JBHIWP010000029.1:0-28729 GCA_041987425.1 Promineifilaceae bacterium (SeqCode)
GCTAATGGCCAGCTTATCGAGTGGAGCAACAACACGGGCACCCACCTCGTGGGACCGCGCGCCTTTCATTCCGGTGCCAAAGCCATTGCCGACATACCCCTGACTGACCTGTGCGGCGAGGGTGTCATCGTCGATATTTCCGACGCGGTGTCCGACTATTCGCTCTACACGCCGGAGATGATCACCGAGCGCGCCGAGGTGAAAGCGGGCGATATTCTCATCATCAACACTGGCTACCACAAGCACACCTTCGACCAGCCAGACATTCCCAACCCGAACGCCCAAGGGGGCATCGAGAACAAAGAGTTTGGCTATTACGTGCGCCATCCCGGGCCGTCGCCGGAATTTTTTCAGTGGGCGCTGGACATGAAGCTCAAGCTCATTGGCGTGGACTGCGGCAGCGCCGAACACCCGATGAACACCAGCATTCGCTACCAGCACGCCCGCGAGTTTGAAAAGGCCGAGGCCAGGCTGCGCCAAACGCACGGCAAAAGCTGGGATGAACTTTTCCCGCCGGAGGAGTATCACGCGCTGACCCACATCACCATGCCCAAGGCTGGCCTGCTGCTGGCAGAATCGTTGGGTGGGCAAATTAAGGAGCTGAGCAACCAGCGCGCCTGGATCATCGTTGGCGCCATTCCCTTCATGGAGGTCGAATCTGCCTGGGCGCGGGTGGCAGCCTTACAAGCCCCGGATGGTATGGGTAACGACGACTTTTTTACCGCGATGAGGGACATTACCTTGCTAGACATGACGCTGCCCTTCAGCGTGCAGACGCCGCAGTGGGCCAATTACGAACCGCTGAGCGTTAAGTACACTAGGCGGGTGGGCGGGCAAAATTTTGGCCTGGGGCGCAACAACGCCCACTGCCGGGCCAGCTTCCATCTGGCCACGCACATGGACGGCGAGAAGCACTTCCACGCCGCCGGACGCACCATCGGCCAGATGCCCTTTGAATATTGGTTTGGCCCTGGCGCGATCGTGGATATTTCCGACACGGTGAGTAATTCCAGCGTGTACACACCGGCCATGCTGGAAGAGCGGGCCGACATTCAGCAGGGGGATATCCTAATCATCAAAACCGGGTATTACCAATATGGCTGGAACAGCCCCGATTCAAACGAGTTTCGCTACATGATCAAACACCCGGGGCCGTCGCCGGACTTTGCCGAGTGGTGCCTGGCAAAGGAGATAAGGTGGCTGGGCATTGACTGCGTGGCGATGGAGCATCCCATGAACACTATCCAGCGCATCTGGCACCCTAAGACGTTTGCCGAGGCTAACCAGAAGCTGATCGACCAGTACGGCAAGGATTGGGATGAGATGTATCCGCTGGACAAATATTACCAGGACATGCACCTCAACTTATTTAACAAGGGCGTGGTTCATGCCGAAAACTTGGGTGGCGATATTGCGATGGCGGGAAACGGCCGTTACTTCATCGCCGCCTTCATCCAAAGAGGCATGGAACTGGCCTCCTGCTGGGGCCGATTCGTTGCCTTCAAGAACTAGCTCCTATTTTGCCACGGATTAGCACAGATTTTCACGGATGAGTAGTGGGGTGTTCATGGGTAATCTGCTTTTTGAAGAATTGTCGTACGCAATCATTGGGGCTGCAATGGAAGTGCATAAAATCCTTGGTCCAGGTTACTTAGAACAAGTTTACGAAAATGCTCTTACCCATGAGCTGAATTTACGAAAAGCATGTGTTGAGCCGCAGAAAAAGTTGCCCGTTCGTTATAAAGACGTGGAAGTAGGCTTTTACATAGCAGACTTAGTAGTGGAAGATAAAATCATCGTTGAACTGAAGGCAATTACACAGCTTGGTCGGATTCACGAAGCACAGGCAATCAATTACCTAACCACAACAGGGTACCGGCTGGCACTGCTTATAAATTTTGGTCGAAGAAAACTTGAATACAAGAGATTGGTGCGGTAGAAACAACCAAATATCCGTGCTCATCTGTGCCAATCTGTGGCGAAAAAGGAAAGAAAAATGGCTGGAACACAGTTTTTTGGCGAGCGAATTAAACGGAACGAAGATCCCCGACTATTGACAGGGCAGGCGCTGTTTACCGATGATGTGAACTTGCCAGAGATGCTGCATGCGGCGTTTTACCGCAGTTCGTACGCCCACGGCCGTATTCTCAGCATCGACGTCACTGCGGCGAGCGAACGTGAAGGCGTGGTGGCCGTCTATACTGCCGAGGACTTGGGCGACTATTGGCAGCCAGGGCCGCTCCTCGTCTCGCCGCCGCCGGTGAAGGGCATTGTGTTTAACCAGCGCACCCAGGTGCCCCTGGCCAAAGACAAAGTGCGCTTTGTTGGCGAGCCCATCGTGATGGTAGTTGCTGAAAGCCGCTACATTGCCGAAGATGCCGTAGAAGATATTTTTGTGGATATGGAGCCGTTGGATGCGGTTGTAGACCTTGCAGCGGCGCTGGCGCCGGATTCGGCGCTGGTGCACGATGAGGTGGGCAGCAACATATCGGCCCATGTCATTCAGCGCAAAGGCAGCTATGAAGCGGCCAAAGCGCAGGCGGATCACGTCATCAGCCGCACGTTTGATTACGACCACGGCATTGCTGCCGCCATGGAAAATCGCGGTGTGGTGGCCCAGTGGGACCGGCGCGCCCAGCGCCTGACGATATGGGACACGACGCAGGCCCCCGTGTTTGTTCGCAACGGCATGGCGGCGCTGCTGGGCCTGTCGGAAAACCAGGTGCGGGTCATTGCCCCATTTATTGGCGGCGGGTTTGGCCCCAAGATTATGATGTTCTACCAGGAAGAGGTGCTGGTGCCCTGGGCCGCCATGCAGCTAGACCGGCCCGTGAAGTGGATTGAGGATCGCTCGGAAAACTTTGTGGCTACAACGCACGAGCGCAATCAGACACATACGGTGGAGGCAGCGTTCAGCAAGGACGGCCGTATCCTTGGCGTTCACGACGTCTTTCTGCATGATCAGGGAGCCTACGCGCCTTACGGCCTCACCGTGCCGCTAAACAGCCAGTGCACGCTGCTGGGACCGTACGACATAGCAAATTATTATTCGGAGTTTACGGCCGTATTCACCAACAAAACCATCGTCACCCCTTACCGGGGCGCAGGAAGGCAGCACGGTGTCTTTGTCATCGAGAGGCTGCTGGACATTGCGGCCCGCGAGCTGAACATCGATAAAGCCGAAATCCGCCGCCGCAACTTCATTCCGCCAGACAAATTCCCCTACAACAATGAAATCATCTACCAGGACTTTGCCCCGCTGAAGTACGACAGCGGTAACTTTGAGCCCGTGCTGGATAAAGCGCTGCAAATGATCGGCTACGATGACTTCTATCACAACATCCAGCCGCAGGCTCGCGCCCAGGGGCGTCACGTTGGGCTGGGTTTAGTGGCTTACGTGGAAGGAACCGGCATCGGCCCCTACGAAGGGGCGCGGGTGCAGGTCACCAGCAGCGGCCGCGTCAGCGTCGCCACGGGAATCGGCACGCAGGGGCAGGGGCACTTCACCAGCTTTGCCCAAATTGTGGCTGACCAGGTAGGGGTGGAGGTGTCTGAAGTGGATTTGGTGACGGGCGACACCGATCAGTTCCATTGGGGTGCAGGCACGTTTGCCAGCCGAGGAGCCGTTGTGGCCGGTAATGCCATCAACGAAGCCGCCCGCGACGTGCGCCAGAAAATTCTCAGGCTGGCCAGCGAAATCTTGGAAGCGGCCGAAGAGGATTTAGAGTTGGGCAACGGCGAAGTGCGCGTCAAGGGCGTGCCAGACCGGGGCATCCCGCTGGGACAGTTGGCGCAGCAGGCCAACCCCATGCGCGGCGCCGTTAAGCCCGGTACGGAGCCCGGTTTGGAAGCAACCAACTACTTTGGTCCGGAGTATGGCGCGACGGCCAGCGGGGTTCACGCCATGATTGTGGAAGTTGATCCAGACACGCTGGAGGTGAAGATTTTGCGTTACGTAGTGGTGCACGACTGCGGTGAGGTGATCAACCCGCTCATTCTGGACGGCCAGATTCAGGGCGGGGTGGCCCAGGGTATTGGCAATGCCTTCTACGAGCAAATTATTTACGACGAGCAGGGGCAGCTTCTGACCGGTTCCTTTATGGATTATCTGCTGCCCACGTCGCTAGACGTGCCCAACATTGAAATTGGGCACGAAGTAACGCCTTCGCCGTTGAATCCGATGGGTATTAAAGGCGCGGGTGAAGCCGGGGCCATTCCTACCGGGCCACTCTTTGCCCAGGCCGTGGAAGACGCGCTGAATCACCAGCTAGAAATCCGCGAGATCCCGCTCAGCCCCAGCAAACTTTGGGAATTGACGCAGCAGTGATTGGTTCTGTACTTTACATCTGACCGTCGTAGCCTAGCAGCCAGCGGCGCAAGATTTCGACGGCTTGCGCCATTTTCTCTTCATGGATTCGGTTTAGATTGTCTGTGGGCCGGTGCAACCCCGATAGCCCAAGTTCTTTGTCCAGCGTGCCAATTGTAGTGCCTGGAATGCCATTTTTTAGGAACGGAAAGGTATCGGTCATCATGATCTCTTGCTGGACCACGGTGTCTTCCTGTGTCGTGGCGGTAATAACGGCCGTAATCTGTTCATTTAGCGCTTCGTCGGCGGGCAGCTCCTGAAAAACGGGCAGGCCAATTTTTTGTGTGACAAAGTAACGGCCGTTTTGCCCCATGCCCTCAAGATTCAGGGCAATCGTGGGCAGCGAAAAATCGTTTGCCGCCACAAACGCACGCGCACCCTGCATCCATATTTCTTCCCCCGCAAAGAGCACAATTGTGACATTTGTTTGTTGCAGAGTGGGAAGCTGCTGCGCCAGACTCAACAAAACGGCGCAGCTGCCACCGTTGTCTACAGCTCCCAGACTCGGTTTAGAAAAGCGGCCCAGGGCGCTGTTTAGCGCCAGCCCGGTCATCATTAGCCAGTGAACTGCGGCTGCAAGAAGTACGGCCGTGTGCACAAATGACTGGTTGGGTATGCGTGCCTGAAACATTCCATAAGCAGCCAGTCCCGCGGTGACCAGCAGGCCAAGTGGTGCATAGCTAACAAATGGTTTGCGCTTTTTGTGATCTAGCAGCTCTGTTTTGGAATCATAGTGCGCCGAAAGAATCACGTGCTGGCGCGGCTCTTTAGCGACGTTAAAGGGGATGACAATATTATGTCCTTTTTGGCGAATAAGGCGCGTGATGGTGTAACGGCCGTTTAGCTCCAGCAAGATCACCGTCAGGCTAATCACGCTAATCAGTGACACACCCCAGCCCCACCGCTGCCAGATTGCCCAAATAAGCAGCCATTGAGAGGCAGTTATCCAAACTCCCAGCAACTCCCCGTAATAGGGAAAAAGCCAAAATGAATGAAGGTGGTAGGGAGCGCGGTCCTCTAGCCAGGCGCAGACCTTCTGGCAGGTATCCGTTAGCGCCCGGCTTCCGTTTGGCCGGTTAACGCTAAAAATATTCATTAACTCAGGGAAAACTGACATCTTGGGCAACCTGCCTGGATTGAGCAAGAGGCAGGCTAACCTTCACCTTAGTGCCCTCGTCTAGTTTCGACTGTATGATCAGTTCACCATCCAGTAAGTTTATGCGCTCTTGCATGCCCGCCAAGCCAAAATGTCCCAGCTTCGTTAAAGCCCCCAGACGTTCCGGCACATCAAAGCCTACGCCGTCATCAACGATCGTTAGCTGCACGCACTGCCTGTCCGTATGCAAGCTCACGCTCATTTTTGTGGCGTTTGCATGACGCACAATGTTATTCACTGCTTCCTGGGTCACGCGATAGAGGCAGGTGGTTATATTTTCTGGCAGCTCAATTTCCAGTCCCTCATCAAAACTCGGCAGGTCGGCGATTAGCTTAATGCCTGACTGTTTGGCAGCCTTTCCCACATATTCTTGCAGAGCCAGAATGAGTCCTAGATCGTCGAGCGCGACAGGGCGCAACTGTATGCAAATATCGCGCAAGCCGTCGATAACGCTGATAAGGCGGCTGCGAACGTGCTCTTTGTCCAGTGGCCCAGCCGCCCGACGGCGCTGCGGATCAAAATAGTAGTTTAGCTCTATCAACTCTTGAATCGTCTGATCGTGGATCTCTCGCGCAAGACGCTTTTGCTCTTCTTCGCGGCTGCGCAACAGCTCGGAATACAGTCGGTTAACTTGTTCAGCGTGAAATGCTACCTTGTTCAGCAAGGCAATGTTTTCGGCCGCGCCAGAGGCACCGGCCATCAAGGTGGTCAGCAAGGTGATGTCTTCTTGCGAAAACGGATCGCCTCCTCGGTGTGGGCTGAGGATCAAAATGCCGTGCAGCTGCATTTGTTTGGCTAGCGGAATCCACAGGGAGCCTGCCGTCGCCTGAAGCCACTGGTTTTCAGCCTCGGTTAGCGCGTTGCCTGCGCAGATAGCTTTCAAGTTTTCTTGCGGCAGAGGAACCGTGGAGTGAACGAGTGACTGCTCGATCTGGCTGTTTGTAGGCAAATTTGGCAGGTCAACAGGCTCCGAAGAAGCGGCAACGACAAATGAGGCTTGCTCATCTTTTAGCAGCAGCACGGCTCCGCGCAGTTGCAGCATTCTGGGCAAGCGAAATACCAGCAAATCTTGCAGGTCCTCACGCCGGATTGTGCTGTTTAAGGCCGGAATCATTTCATGAACAATCGAACGGTAGTCATACCATCCACCGTAGAGCAGCTTATCGAACAGAATTAATAACTGCCGATGCGCTACGCCGAAGGAAACGGCCGTAACTATCACCACAGAGGAGTTGATAAAGACACTTTCTCGCCAATTTGGCGGCATATAATCAGCAATTCCGGCCAAAATGAGGAAGTAAATCAGGAGCGTAAGCCCTGTAGCGATAAAAATAGCGTAGGTGCGGCTTAGAAAGCCTTCTAGCCGAATAAACTTGTACTCTCTGGCTGCATACAAATAGCCGAAGGGCATAATGATCATGGTGACCAAAATGATTTCATACGGCAAGAGAACGGTGCCAAATAAAATCTCTGGCAAAATAGAGAGAAATACAACGGGCACAATTGCAAATACACCTGTTGCTAAAATTAATCCAATTCCACGACGCCTGGTTACTGAATTGGTGTGTTGATAGGTCAGGATCAGCAGCAGTAAGCCCACCATTAAGCCAAAGGCAATCCATACCTGCACAAAGAACCGGTTGCGGCCGAAAGGCATGGTTGTCTCCCACAAGGCCTGAAAAGCAGGGTTTAAAACGCGCAGCGAGTCTACAATCAGGCCAATTGTGGCTATGACATACCCTACTTTAAGAGCGGTGCGCTGCTGGGGTGAAATGGTTGAACGAGGGAAAAGTAGGTGCAAATGCACGTATAAAACCGGTACGTACCAGGCAGCATAGGCAGGTATTGTGGCAATGGGCGTGGGCGTAAAAACAGTGCCAGAGGCGAGAACAATGGCTAATGTATGGGCAAAAAGGAAAAAGACAATCGCCAGGTGGCGATCATCTGAGATGTGTAGATAGGCAACAATGGCGCCTGCCAGCCAAAACGTGAGGCCGATGAACACGACAGGAAAATCGGCTAAGCGCGCCTGCCAGCTTGCGTTACGCGTAAAGGGAACAGCCACCACCATAAACTCGCCATCACGTATAATTTCAAAGTGCAGGGCGGATGGCGGATCGCGATACAGTTCATAAACGGCCAGATCATCCGAAAATTCTTGCACGTCGAGGATGGTGTCATCGGCCTGTAAGTTGCTGTCGGGCCCCGCAAAAAGCACCCCCGTCGATTCAAAGGCCATTGAATCAACCGTGTATTGGGTGAGGTGAAGGTAGCTATTTATCCCTATGATGGTAAGCGTCACCGCCGAGAAAACGAAGATAAAAAGGCGGAGAGCGGCATAACGGTTGAGACCTGGCATTTTATACCATTCTGATCACTTGAAGCTGTTCAATTTGCCCGGCCAAACGCTTTCGCTGGAGGTCTGGCATTGTTAACTGAGCCAGTGCTTCACTTGCGGCCGTTGCATACTCCTGTGCTTTTACGGCCAAATATAGCCCGGCTCCGCTTTCCAAAACCATACGCCGTGCAGATTTTTCAGCCTGGCTGTCTGTCGTTGCCTGTAGCAAAAGCTGCGCCAACTCTTCTTTGCGCTGCTCTTCCAGTACGTCAAAGGCGTATGCGATGGGCAAAGATTTAAAGTTAGCTGCCTGAATATCGCTGCTCTCAGAGCCGTCACCGTGTAAATCTTTTAGATCGTCTGAAATCTGTATGAGCAGCCCAATACATAAGCCAATCTGATAATAATGCTGCAAAATTGCTTCTTCCTGGCACATTAAGCGCGCGCCGCTCCAGGTGGCCAGAGCCATGTACAGGCCACTTTTGGCTTTGGCAATTTGCCAGGCAGTCTCTAGGGAGGTGGTCTGTAAGAGGAGGTCTAAATGCTGACCGTTGCAAACTTCCAAGAAGCGTTCGTTAAAGGTGTGGCGAACGGCGCGAGAGGCTGTGGGACTATTGCCGAAGCTTTCCAGCTCAAACAAAGCGCTTGTTGCCAAAAAGATAAGCCCTGTTGAAACGTTGAGGTCCAGAGCGATGGGGTGTGTGTGGCCTTTTCCGTAGAAATGCAGAGCCTGTAAGTTGTCGTCTTCGATGTTATCGATGAGGCTTGTGGCGTGAAATAAAAGGAGCCAGGCAATTTGTAGGGGTAAAGCTTGCTGCGCTGTGCCGCCTGCTGCTTCACAGCAAATGGTTGAAAGTTGCGACCGAACCGGAAGCGGCCGTTCTTCCAGCAGATCGGCGATATAGGGTTCCATTTGTAATGTATAGCGTCTGTCCATCTTGCGCCACAAATGGTGGATGAATTCTGACGGCCGCATACTTTCTCCCATTGGGGAAACAAAAGCAACCTGATACTTTACTGTCACCTTCCCCAGCATTTCGCTTCGCTATTATATTGTAATGTTGCCAATTGTTGTATCTTGCAAAATTTTAGCCAGTGCCTTGTTAGTTGATGCTATCGTAGGCTTCTGGCCAATGTACCAGCAAGCTGTCCAGGCGGGCGGCCGAGCTGAGCTGCTGCCATGCTTGCGAACGTACGACGCTTTGCAGGGCGCTTGCCTCAGTGGACGTTAAAGTGACGCCGTGCGTGGTGGCAAGCTGTATGGCTTGCTCCTGAGTCAAATTGCCCGTCGCTATTACGTGAATAAGTTTCTCTAACATGATTTTTCTCCTTCAAAACAAGTTTATAGAATGCTGTCTTGCGGGGTGAGAACCAGGTCCTGTTCTAAGCGACTTTAGCCTGCAAACAGCACTTCGAGAAACGTACCTAAATTATCTTTGCCCTCTAGAATTTTCAGGCTAAAGATTTCTGTGTAACCGCAGTGATGGCAGGAAACGAAGGCGTAGCGGTATGGTTGTACTTCCAGAAATCGCGATATGCCAGTGCCAGACATTGTTAATTTTTCAACATGCCCTCCTTTACTATTGCATTTTGCGCAGGTGAACTGCTTTGACAAATGGTTTTCTGTTGTCATATGACCTCCACTTTACGAATTATCAAGTTGAAATGAGCTAGAAATTGCTTTTGCGCTACTTTGTTGCGGGTTGAATTGCCCCATCAGCCCAAGAACGATGACAATGCATAAAAGCGGTGCGCTCCAAAGCCAGGTGGTAATGCCGTAGGTGAGTGGCGTGCCGCCCTCCAAGAACCCATTCAGGAAGACAATCCAGGTATTGCTAACGGCATGCATCAGCATGGCAGGCCATATGCTTCTAGACTTTAAGTAGATCCAACCAATAAGGATGCCTAACAGGGTAACATAGAATACTTGGCCAGGAATTGCTACAAAAGGGGAGCCAATTTCATCGGCGATGAATATAGATGGGGTCATGACGATAGGGATATGCCATAGGCCCCAAATGAGGCTGGTGAGCACAAGCGCGCGTGGCATGTTCGCCGTGCCCCACTTTTGCAAAAGATAGCTACGCCAGCCAAACTCTTCGCCAAATAAGATAAGCGCCGTGATGATTAACTGCGCGAGATACATGGATAATTCTAAGGCAGAAGGAACCGCCACAAATTTTTCGCCGCTAATAGATAGGTTGAGCGCCAGCGCCGTGCTGCTCCAGAGCAAGGGCAAGGCTATAGCTAACAGATAGTAGCGTAGGGGAATGCGCCAGCGCAATGCTGCATCGTTATAGCCTTTACGGTCAATAAATTGGCGCACAAGGAAGGCAGCCACGGCCGCTGCAAAGGGAAACCCAAGTCCAGCCAGAGTGGTCCAATGATTGGGGTGCGCGCCGCTGAGGCCATCTGTGGCGAAGGCCATAAAAAATGGTATCCAGGCAAAAGAGAACGCCAGCAGGATGAAAATGCCGATGCCTCTCGTTTGCGTACGCTGCTGGGGGACAATGTTTTTTGTCGCGTCCATAATTACCTCTGAATTTCACGGCTGAGCGCAGACCATATGCCAGATGGGACCTGGCGCGTTCGCCTACGGCCGAATGCCGGTTCGAAGTAGGTTTGCTCTTGCTGCTCGTGCCGTTCCAGGTAGCCTAGAGACACCAGCTGTTTTAGGGTATTAGTAACGGCCGTTTCAGACTGGCTTAACTCTTGGGCCAACTGCATTGCTGTGACTTCTCCTAGCCGGATAATGTGCACCATGATCTGGCGCAGCGGGTCTGGAAGTTCTGAGATCATCCCCGGATGCAAGTTTTCAACCGGCTGCTGCTTATCAATGAGCCCCTGTAGCTTTTGAAAGAGTGTCATAACGTGTACCTCTAATGTTCCGCCCAACAGGTGTTGGCGGAATCAGCTCATGACGGAACAGTAAAGTAGAGCAGTGTGCGATAGAGCTATCCGTCAAAAGATGCCTGCTTAGAATATTTCTGGCATGGGAATGGGCGCTGGCTGTGGCTTGCAAATGCCGCACCAGAGAACATCCGCCACGGAAATCACTTTGGGAATTGAATCTTTGCCCACAAACACGGTCAGGATAAAGGGCATTGTTTGCACATCGTTTCTGCAAACTGCCCGCCCGCAAAAGCGGCAGGTTCCCTCCGCTTCATTTTTACACTGCCAACATTTCATGATCTTTTTCTCGGAATGTCAGGGCGATGTGCTTCAGCGCCTCAGTGATTTCATGCTCAGGATGCCGCATGTAAAAGAGCTCTGAGCTTGCCAGCTGCGCTATTTCTTCAGAAAGCGGTAAGACCGCCAGAACAGGGCAGTTATAGACTGCTTCGATCTGCTGTTTCAGGGCATCAAAATCATAGCCAGAGGTGGCCTTGTTCACGGCAAGGTAGAGGTTTGGCACTTCTAACTTGTGGGCCACCTCCAGCGTTACGCTGGCTCCCTGGTAATCTTGCCGGTCTGGGCGCAGCAGCAGCAGCAGCGAATCGCAGATGGCGATAGAGAGCAGGGTTTCTTCGTTAAGGCCGGGATGCGTGTCGATCAGCAGATAATCCAACTGCAGCTCTTTGATCAGGGTGCGGAAGCCGCGGTTGAGCAGCTTAACTTCGTAGCCTTCTTGCAAAACGCGCGTAATTTCTTGAATGCCGTAGCTTGATGGCACCAGGTATAAACGGCCGTTTCCCACAGTTACGTTTAGCGCATGGCTCACGTCTACGGCCGCTTCCTGAATGGAGCAGCGCCCCCACAGGTAATCATTCAGGGTATGCGTCACGTCATTGGGGTCAAGCCCAAATAGCACGTGGATACCTGGAGACTGGATATCCGTATCAACAACCGCCACGTTCGCGCCGCTCGCCGCCAAAATAGCGGCACAGTTCGCCGTGACGTTAGACTTGCCGGTCCCGCCCCGAAAAGAATGGATTGCAATAATCTGTGTCATAATTGCTCCTCGCTTTATTCTTTAAGCATCGCTTTTAATTCGCGCGCGCTTGTCTGTAAATAACGGAAATAGTCTGTTTCGGTAATGCGTTTCACTTCTTTAACCTTGTTGCCTACATCAATTTCAATGCGCATTTCATCAATGGTTTGCTTAAGGCGGCGCTCTCGCTGGAAAAGCTTGCCTGCCATTGTGTTAAACGCCTTGGCCAGTTCGCCCACTTCATTGTTCGCCTGAAGATCCATCTGATAAGTGAGGTCGCCCTCGGCAAAATGCTTTACGCCAAAGACAAGCTGCCGCAGGGGATGCACGATTCGGCGCGACAGATAAAGGGCCGCAACGCAGGCCAGCGTGGCCACCACAACGCTAACCACCAGGCCGCTGCGCTGCATTTCTGCGGCTGGTGCCGTTACGGCGTGCTGCGGTATAGCTATGCCAACATGCCAATCCGTGTTCACAATTTTGGCAAAAGCAATTGTCTGCACACCCTCGCTGCCGTTCACCTCTACCACGCCCGTGTCAGTTGCCAGAATCTCATTTACGGCCGTATTGGGCAGGGTCTCGGCGCTTTGGTCCGGGGGCAGGGCTGCGTTTTGCAGGTTTGGATGGGCAATCGTACGGCCGTCATCGTCAATCAAAAAGCCGTATCCTTCATTCCCCGGCAGCTGCAAATCTAAAATAACCTCGGTGAGAGCATCAATGGTAATGTCCTGCGAGATGACGCCGACAAACTGCTGCTGAATGTCGTACAGCGGCACGGAGAGAGTAACCATTTGCTGCGCCCCATCTTCATCCAGGTACGGTCCAACCCACACTGGCGAGCCGTCCGAATTGTTTTCTGGTAGAGCGGCCGTATAGAAAACGGCCGTGCGTGGATCCCAGTCTGCTGGAAATCGCTGGCTTGCTTCCCAGGGGTAAATGCGCATCAGGCCGCTGGGCAACGTCAGGTAGACCCGCTCTGTGTTCAGGCCAGCCCGCTTGATGCCCCCCAAAATCACCTCCAGCGACTCCGTCGTTACAATGTCTTCCTTAAGATCGTCCGTTAAGCGAATGTGATTGCCCACAAAAATATTAGAAACGCTGGCCGCAGGGTAGAGGTTACGCTGCACGGTATAGGTTTCCTCGGGCAGATTGAGCAGGCCGCGCTGGTCCACGGCATAGGCCTGCATGCGCGCCTCAACCTGCTCCGCGGGCATGTCGAGCTGCACCACCAGCTCCGCCGCCTGGGCGGCAATAAGCGTGTGGGACAACACTTGCTCCAGCTTCAGCTCAATCTCCTGCGCTTTGGACTGGGCCAGCTCCTGCACGTAGCTGGTCATCTGCTCCGTGAGGGCGACGCTGCTGTGGCGCACCAGAAAAATGGTGACGCCGACCAGCGGCACAAGGGCAATGAGCAGTAGCGTTACGAAAAAGGTGTGTGTCAATGAATGCCTGGAAACACCCACGATAACCTCACAAGAGCATCAGGCGTAGCGAATAATGTCGCTAACGCGTGAACGGGCAGCGGATAACGCTGGCATAATGCTAGAAAGGCTCACCAGCGTCATCATGCCAACGCCCAGCCAAATGGCGGCACCTGGCGGCAAATAAAATTCAACCGGTATCAAAACATCGCTGAGTAACTGGGTAAATAACTGAGCCAGCGGATAGCCAATGAGCAGGGCCACGCCCCAGCCAAACAGGCCCAGGCAAATCCCCTCCAGCCAAAAGATCTTGACGATGGCCCCATTCGTAGCGCCCACAGAGCGCATCACGCCGATCTCTTTTTGCCGTTCTGTCACGTTAATGGTCAGCGTGCCAAACAGGCCCAGCCCGCCCACAAATGCGACCAAAATCACCATTGCCAGCAAAAAGAGGACAATGACCTGGAAACCTGCCTCTGCCTGTTGGCGAACATCATCAATGGTAAACACGGTTCCGTGGACGCCCAGGCGTGGCAGCAGCTCATCAATTTCCTGGCTAAAGCCGGTAACGCTTGCCTGGCTGCGGTCAGTGAGCTGCAGCAAGATAAAGTTGGCGTGTTTCTCCAGGCCCAGTGCGCTGGCAAGCTGCGGGTAGGGCACCAGCGGGGCGTTGCCGCTTTCGTTATAGTCCCGCACAATGCCGACGATCTGCCAGCGCATCTGCTCAGAATTGACCTCAACAGCAACGCTGTCGCCTACGGCCAGCGCCCGGTCGATGGCGAATTTTTCTTGCAGGATGATGACGTTTGTATCGGAGCTGGTGAACCAACGGCCGTCTACCAGCCGTGTCTTTTCATAGAGCTGCGTGTCCAGCGGCGCGCCATTCAGGGTAACATCTGTTTCGGCAACGGTTGCCTGATGATCCAGCCAGGTTTCCGCAACGGCAACGGCCGTATCATCTGGCACAATGCCAGCCAGCTCATCCACCTGCACCGGCAGATCAAACTCCACAAATACGTCAGCGCGGTACGTGTTGGCCAATTCGTCTACCGTGCGGTTCAATGAAGCGCTTGTGGCCTGCACCGTCATAAAAGCAGCCCCGGCCACGGACAGCGTCAGCAGCGTAAGCAAAGCCCGCTTGCGGTTGCGGAAAGTGTTGCGCAGCCCCAGCGAGGCCGTAAAGGGCAGCCAGCCAATGCGCGCCAGGAATTTTTCTAATCGCCCCGTGTCGGCCGAAATGCCATAATCGGTAATAGCTTCGCGCACGGTAATGCGGGTGCCCTGCCACACCGGCACAAACGCGGCCACAGTTGGCGTGATTAAGCCTGCCACCAGTCCCGCCACAACGGCCAGCACCGGCAGCTGGAATCCGCTCACATCAATGTTTGTCAGCCCAGCGATATAGCTAGTTAACATAAATGAACCAATCAGACCCAGGGCAATGCCCACAATGCTGGCGAGCAGGCCATATCCCAGAACCAGCGACAGATAAAGGCGCATTACCATCCAGCGCGTGGCGCCCACGGCCTTCATAGTTCCGATTTGCCTGGTTTCTGCGGCCATCACGGTCACAATTGTGTTGGTTACCAGAAAGCCGCTTAGCACCAGCGCCAGCACGCCCAGCACCCCCATAAGGGTAAAGATAGAGGTGATGGAATCCTGCCCAGGAAAGCTGTCTGGATCGCGTGCGGCTAAATCGAGCACGGGGATGCTTTCATCCGCCAGCAAATCGCGCAGTGCCTTTTCGGTGGCGGCGGCCTGCTCCGGCGCCTCCAGCCTCAGGCGCAGCATGTTAAACCCATCCAGCTCAAACAGACTAGAGGCATCTTCAAAATCCATAAAGGCTACCGCAACGTTGCTAAACTGGGCTGGGGGATAGCTGTTGCTTTTGCCGAACCCGTCAATGGTTAGCGTTGCCTCTCCCTCAGGAACCTGAACGATCACTGTTTGCCCGGCTGTCAAAGCGAATAGATCTTGGGCCGTGCGTTCTACGACGAGGCCGTTGGCGGTGCCTGCCGCGTCTTCGGGAACGTTCACCAGGTCAATTTGCCGGTTTTCCAGGTTTGGCCTGGCTTCAATCAGCAGGGTTTCCCAACTCAGGTTCTGCCGCCAGCGCGTGTTGAAGACCAACGCGCCTTCTGCGGCTGCGATGTTGGGCAAGCCAGCGACTTCTTGCAGAAGTTCTTCTGAAACAAAGCCGGTAAAAGCCACCATGTCGGCCGGATTAGAGTTCAAATAGTCGGCGCTGATTTGCTCATTGAGCTGGGCGCCCGTACCCAGCAGGGCACTGATGCCAAATACGCCAATGGCAATGCTCATAACGACCAGGGCTGAACGCAGCTTTTTATGGGTGATATCTTTCCATACTTTTTTGAGCGTCACACTCATGATGTTACTCCTGTAAGAGCTTTCCCACGGCCGTTTTGGCATTCGATACGCTTGCTTTGCCGTTACGGCCGTCTTTCCCGTTAGCCCCTGGCTTTTTTTCAACGGTCTCCACAATCGCCCCGTCCAGCACTTCAATGACGCGTGGCAGCCTGCTGGCAATGCCCTGATCATGGGTCACCATGACAATTGTTTTTCCCTGCTCCACTAAGGCTTCAAACAGGCTGAAAACGACCGCGCCCGTCTTGGAGTCTAGATTGCCGGTGGGTTCATCGCCGATGAGCAGCGGGGGGTCGTTAGCCAGGGCGCGGGCAATGGCTACTCGCTGCTGCTGCCCGCCGCTTAGGGTAGCTGGCAGCTTGTCGGCGTGGTCGGCCATGCCCACCACTTCCAGGCAGTAAAGGGCGCGGTCTACGCGTTCTTTGCGGCTGCCGATGCGGCAAAAGTTCATGGGCAGCATCACGTTTTCCTGGGCAGACAGCGTGGGCAGAAGTTGGAAAAACTGAAAAATGATGCCAATGTTTTTGCCGCGCCACTGCGCCAGCCGGTTTTCGTTCAGGTCGTTAAGGGACTGGCCCAGGACCGTGATGTCGCCCGAGGTGGGGCGGTCGATGCCCGTCATCATATTGATCATGGTGGATTTGCCGCTGCCAGACGGGCCAATTACACCAGTGAACTCGCCCTGGTTTATTTGCAATGAAATGCCTTTCAGGATGGTTACCTGGCCTGAGGCAGCGGTGACGCTTTTGAACGACTTGAATATATTTTGCAGGTCAATAATCGGTTGGTTGCTCATCTTATTCCTCCATTGCCCCAACAACAGCCGGGGGCAATTCTGCCCTGCTATTAGCTGGCGGATAGGATACAGAGTGCACGGGCGCTTCAGGCGTCACGGTGATACCAAGCAGGCGCTGAAAGGCGGGCGGGATGCGCGTCGTAACAATCTCTTTGGCGGTCTGGGTAAACATGAGTACCTTGGGGTCGGCCTGGGGTGGCGTTTGCACACGGCCGTTTGCCAGCAGCTGCTCATGTACGGTCTTGGCGTCAAAGGTGAACGTGTGCACCACCGACTTTTCTCGGATGCTGTTTTTGATCATGCCGTACCTGGTGGAAACAAAGGTGACGTAATCTTGCACATACGGCGTGTCTGCCCACTTTCCGGCGGCAACTTCATCGCTTAAGAACCGACAAAAATCGAGGCCAAAGTAGTTGCTGTAGTAATCCTGGGCGGACCACTCTCCCTGGGCAATGCGCCACGCGCTCCAGCGGCTAAACACCGGGCGAATGTCCCCTTCTACGTGCCGCAACAAAAGCAGCAGCTCAGGGAACGCATAAACGGCCGCAGAGATTGACTTGGCTTCTTCTCGATCTAAATAGCGGGCCGGTGCATGGTAAAAGCTAGAAAAGATTTTGGGATGATTTTCTACCAGGGCGATCTCCTCATCGCTGAGTAGATAAGTGGAAATGTCGGAACAGTGTCCATCATATTGCAGCTCATCTTTGTATTGATAGTAGAGCGGGCTGCCAACCAGCGGCGCCAGCATGTGGAGCTGTACTTTGCGCACGCCCATTTCCACAAAATCCAGGATCATGTCCAGCGTCAAAAAGAGATCTTCTTCCGTTTCTTCTGGGAAGGCGGCAATAAAAGACGTGGTGACGTCGATGCCCAGATCAAGCGCGCATTTAATGATGGGCGGCACCTTTTCCGGATTGAGCTTTTTGCGCATTTTGCGCTGCATGTGCGGCGAGCCAGACTCCAGGCCAAAGAACATGCCAAAGCAGCCAGCGGAGGCCATATCGGCCAGCAGCTCAGGCGTTACGCAGTCGGCCCGGGCGCTGCAGCCCCAGTTGATGGGCTTTTCTAGCTGGCGCAGCGCCTCGCAAATGGCGGCCACCGCTTTTTTGTTCACGGTGAACATGTCGTGCACAAAGTCAAATTTGTAATTGTTGTACTGCTCTTGCAAGAAGCTGATTTCTTCCACCAGCCGCTCTGGAGACTTCATGCGGTAGCGGCGTTTAAAGAAGAGATTTGTAGAGCAGAAGGTGCATTCAAAGGGGCAGCCGCGCCCGGTGTCTATGGGGATCAGGTTGAAATTGTCGAGTGGGTAAAGATGGTAGGCAGGGATGGGCAGTTCATCCAGGCACACCAGCGGTGCATCTGGATTGCGCATGATCTGACCCTCCGCCCGGTAGGACAGCCCGTGAATATGCGTCCAGGGCAGGCCGTCGCGCAGGCAGGCAATAAATTCCGGAAACGTTTTGTCCGCCTCGCCGCGCACAATGTAGTCTACCCAGGGAAACTGTTCCAGCGTCTCTACATCTACGGCCGTTGCCTGGGGGCCGCCGAAGATAATGGGCACATGGGGATCGAGCTGGCGCAAATGGCGGGCCAGCTCAACCGTTTGCGGATATGAGTTGCACATGGTGGTGAATCCCACCACATCCGCCTCGCTATCCACAATGAGCCGGGCTGCTTTTTTGTAAAGTTCATTGACGTTGGTGTAACGGCCGTTTTCTATGGCCATTGTCTGGTCGATGATCTCTACGGTGACGCCTATTTCTTCCAGACCTGCACCCAGGCACAGTAAACCCAGCGGTATGTAGGGATCGGGCTCGCGCCCCTGCTGCCAGTCGGCGCTAAGACAGGTTACAAGACTCACTTTCATGATAAACTTCCTTCTACCAACGTCTGGATGCGGTCATTGACCACATCATCTTCAAAAAACATCCCTTCTTCATAAAACTTCACCAGGGCCATCAGGATTGTGGCCGACGTGAAGAAGCGATTCATGTCGGCATGGATACCGGTGCCGAACTGCTCACGGGGGGATTCCCACGGCCGTACCTGGAAGATATGCGGCACCTGCTGGTTGGGCACTGCCTCCCAACTGCCGTCCTCAAGCTGGTGATCCAGCAGCCAGCTAACGCCATCGGAAACGGGCTTTGTGCCCCATTCTCCGGCTACCATGAGCGTGTGAATAGCCAGGGCAGTGCTAAATGGGGTGCTGCCCGGCGTGACGCCATCTTCCCAGCCTCCGTCCGCATTTTGCGTGCGGCGTACCCAGGCGGTGGCGCGCTTCATGGCGGGCCATTCATCCCAATGGGCCAGCGCCTCCACGCAGTGGAACGTACTAAACAGCGGGCCGCTCCACCAGTAAGCTGGCCAGTAGCCAGCGGCATCCTGGTTAGCCAAAATGTATTGATGCAGCTTAACCAGGGCCGGGTGTTCAAACTCCAGCCCAGCCTGGCGCAGGGCAGTCATGGTGACGCCAGAGACGGAATTCGTGGCGCTCATCCAGCCGCCATAGAAGAGAGGCGGCAGTTTGGGAAAGTAAGGCGTGTAGCGAGCCAGCGCCGTTTCTATCGACTGGCGAGTGTAGGTATGGATGCCGCCGTCCTCCGTGTACTGGTGGCGCAGCAGGGCTTCGACGCCCGCGTCGATCACCGCCTGGGGCGTTTCTTTGCCCCACTTGAGCAGAAACAGCAGGCAGTTGGCGGTGGAGTCTGTATCTGTCACGACGCGCGGGCTCCAGCTCCAGCCGCCATCGTGATTTTGAATGCACAGCAGCCAGCCAAAGGTGTGCTGCAACTGCTTACCCATTTCCTGGGTGGTTATGCCGATGCGCTGTGCTTCTAGCAGCGCGCGCCCCACGTAGCCAGACATCCAGCCTGTGCTGGAAAAACCGGGTAAGTAATCGGCCCAGCTTCCTTCTAGTTCTTGATTCTCTAGCAGGAAAACGGCCGTTCGCTGAATAGATTGCGCTACATTTTGTTCGAGCATATTTTTCACCTTAAAGAGTAGAGGGTATAAGATGGGCTTTATCCTGGACCGGCTGCGTTGCGTTTAGTAATGACTGCAATAAATGTGAGGCCCGCTTTACTTCGCGCCTGCTTACTTCATCCTGCACCGACTGCCGCAATTCGGCGTTAGACAGCAAGTGATGGCAGAGGTGGCAAACATCCACATAGCGGCTGTGCAGCAGATGCTGACGGCCGTCGCGCTCAATGGCCGGAATAAAACCGGCGGGGCCTTCTTGAATCAAGATATGGTTGAACTCTCTGCTGCGGAAACGGTTCCACAACGTTTCTAGCGGCTCATGCCGCGCGTTGCCCAGCTTCAGGTCTGGTTTCCAGCCGCTGGGCGAACAGCAAAAATAGGCGTCTCCCTCTGGCCGAATCACAAAATTTGGCGCAGGGCAGGGGACGTGCGGTATGCCTGGCTCTAAAAACAGATCGTCCAGGGGGATAAAGTCGTTGGCCACGCCGCTGGGCTGGCATTGCCATTCGCTGTGCTCCACATTTGCAGCAGCCTCGCCAATCTGTTTTAGAATTTGAGCCTGTGAGCGGGTCTTTTTTGTCACAACACTGTTGAGTGCGACGTCAATGCCCAGCTCTTGGGCCACTTCCAGAGCGATGCGTACGTTGTCTAGCTTGATAAATTCGGTGTGGAAGTCATCGGTGCTGATCGTCAGGCGATCTAATCCGGCGGCACGTAAAGGTTCCAGCCGTTGGCGTGCGGCTTTGTAGCTGTTGGCCCAGTAAACGGCCGTGTTGCACTCAATGCGCTGGGTGCCAAGCTCGCGGGCAAACCGCACAATTTCTACCAGGTCATTGCGTAACAAAAATGGTTCGCCCCCAGAAAAACCCAGGCGGCCTATGCCACCTGGCGTTAGCCGGGCCGCTTGCGAGACGTAGGATTGCATCTCGGCCAGCGTCATCGTCACATCGCCGGAAAGCTGGTCTCCTTTTGGCGTGCAGCCAAAGCAGCAATGTTTGCATGCGGCCGTACAGCGCGTGGTGACCAAAAGCCCCAAATCAAAGTATTGGAATGAACCAGCAGAGGGTTTTTTCATCGTCAACCTCAAACTTTTGCTACCAGGTTGTAGAAATAATTGCAGCGGGGTTAGCCGCCTTTGATATACGATCTTCAATATCCAGCATCATCGACTTCATTTGCGTGCTGTGCATCGTCGTCAACTGCTCGATCTGCGCATCCGATAGCTCATAACCTACTGATTTAATCGCTTTTACCGGATCGTTCATAAGAGCGGCGCGAAATACCTGATCGGCAATCGCCTGTTCGATAACTTTTTGAATTTCATTTTCTGAAGCCATCATTCACCTTTGATGGAAGGAGCCGCCAGATGGAGCATTCCTTCAAACGCTCCACCTGGCAGTATGTAAAAGCCAAAAGAAATTTGAAGTAAATGAGGTCAATTTTGGCTTTTACTTGAGCAATTCACGTGAAACCTTGCCTACTTTTTCAAAACTCTTTCTGTGATTTGCCTAGCGGTTAAGTGCAAGGGAGAAATAAAGAATTACGGACAAAGCTTGTTGAATATTACTCAGACCAGCTAACGGCTATAACAGCAGCAGGGTTTGCCGCCTTCGAAATCCGGTCTTCGACGTTTTCCAACATGCTTTCTACTTTTTCGCTTTCCAGCTGTCGCAGTTGTTCAATTTGATCATCAGTCAGGGAGTAGCCTGCCTGCTGCACAGCATCGACCGGGTTTTCAATAAGTTGGGAGCGGAAATCTTCGTTAGTTACCGCTTCAGACAAAATTCTTTGGATATCATCTTGGTTCGCCATTTTAAAATTTTCTCCTATAATTAAACGGACTGGATGCTAATCGCATTCAAACGATTATCGAGGCACTGAGAAACTGACCTTTCCAGTGCCTCGAGCTTTTAGGGCCAGCTAACCTCAACACCAACACCTTTCGATGTCCGTTCTTCGACGTCTACAATCAATTCCTCAAGCTGTTCGCTGCTGAAGCTGCTCAACTCGCTAAGCTGCTCGTTCGTCAGGTTGTAGCCTGCGGCCTCCACAGTTGCCTGCGGATCTTCCAACAGCTGTTGGCGGAATGATTCATTCGTCACTGCTTCACTGATAATCTCTTGAATATCGCTTTGGGTTGCCATTTTTACTCTCCTTTTTAAATCTTTAAGCTCGTTGTCCGTAACTCTTAAAATCCCGATCCCTTACAATCAGGACCAAACGCATTCACTCTGTATGAACCTCCTGAATGCGATAGATCGATAATTTTTTGGCCAGCGTCTTACGGTGGTAAGGCAGCCAGCCGAGAAAGCTGCTGGAATAGAACCTTTTCACGGCCGTTTTGGTGGGCCAGGCGGTATTCGGCGGCCATCTTGGATGCTTTTTGGCACAATAGCGTGAGCGGCGCGCACTGAAACTGCGCGGTGGAGACGTAAACTTGCTCAGCGTAGGATTTTGTCCAGTCCATCAGCGTCATCACGTCTGCCGAACGATAAATTGCCTGCAAAATATCACCCTCAGTAAGCTGATCTTGCTGCTGGCGCTACTTTTCGCTAAGCGCCGTGGTAAGAAAGATATTGAAACGCCCTTGCTGCCAGTCCTCACGCCAGTCCGCTAAATCGTCGAAGATTTGAGCAATGGCGCTGCGCAAGTCTATGATGGTTTCCAGCTCAGCCAGGTCATCTTCGCGCCCGGCCAGCAAAGCAATGGCCGCAAAACCAATTTTTATGGGAGCGCCTTTGCCTGCCGTCACAAATTCAATTTCACCCTGGGTGTAGGGTCTGGCCTGGTGCCAGTGATATTGCCTTTCCCAATCCAGCGCTTTGGCCCATTCGCTCAGGTATCGCTCCAGGTGGCCCCAAAATGGCGAATCGGCAGCGAACAAAGTGGTGAAAATCTTGATGCAGCGCGTGTAAAGCAGCGGGGCCAGCGTTGCCTGTTCAAACTGCTGTTTCAGGTGCTTGTCAGCGTCCATCAGATCGTTGTGAATGCGGATGTACACCATGCCCAGCACGTTGGTGAGCGCCACGCGGCGTGCTTGCGCGGTGGGCACGCCAAAGGTACGGCCGAGCCAGAGGGGAAGATGCCACTCCAGCTGAGCTTGCTGTCTGTCTAGCCGCCGTAGATAGTCTCTAGCCACCGGTTGCAATCCGGGCGGCAGCGCATCTAGAAAGTTGTCTACCTGAGCCTGCACCCAGTCCAGGTCTGATTCATAGCTGTTAATGAATTCAAGCCGTTGTGTATCCATGCCAATCCCCTCAGCCTGCCTTGCCGAACTGTATTTTGGCGCGAACAGCTTTTAACTGCGGCCAGAACGCCGTTATCAAAATTAGCGTGAACAGCAGAGCTGTAATTGCCCTGGCGGTTGCTTCGCCTAAAACATTTGCCAGTAATCCGGCAACCCGATCACGCCACAGAGCCAGGCCGCCAAACGTAGCCAAAATGGTATAAAGCCCGGCCAGTACGCCGAAAAAAGTGAAGCCCCATTCTTCTTTGGTGAGGCGTGTCCAAGTTTTGATTTTTGACCACAGCTTTTGTGTGACAAATTGGAAGGAGCGTCGTCGCAAATTGGGTACTTCTAAGTAGTCCATCAGCATGTAGTAGCCATCTAGTTCCATAAGCGGATGCAGATTAAAGATGCCCACCAGCATGACAATCATGGCTGCCTGATAGAGAAGGTTGCTCACTTCTGGATTCAGGTTGGGGTAGAGGGCACAAATGGCGGTGATGCTGCCAATAGCCAGGTTGGCCATGGGTCCTGCCCACGAGACCACAATGCGGGCGCGCCGCGAGGCCATCCAGATATCTGTTGTGTCGATAAAGAAGGCGAGACGGCCGTAATAGATAAGCGCGCCACCTTTGCGGACAAAACGGCCGTAATGCTTCACAGCCACCCCATGCGCCAGCTCGTGGAAAAAAATCGTCACGTAGTTAAACAACATGAGCAGGGCAATACGGAGCAGAGGGCTGTCACCCCCATCTAGCAGATCATAGCGTTCGCTGATGATGAGCTGTGCAATGGTGATGAGGCCTAACACAACTAGCAAGTGCAAAAGGAAGCTGCCAGCCCGCGTAAAAAATAGCCGGAAAAAGTAATGGTAGGCGCGGCCCAGCAGGCCATCGATGCGGCTCGTGCTGAATTCTTTTTGGAAGAAAGCGTTGATCAGCCTGCGCAGGCGAAAGCTCCACGTCTTGGCCTCATCACGCAGCGCCAGGTCAGAAAAGAGATCAATGTGCTTCTCTAGCAAAAAGCCTTTCTCTTGCAGACTGCTCAACAAAGTGGTTATCTTGTTAAATTCAAAAGCGTTGTAGTGAAGGGTATAGGCAACGGCAATGTCTCTGACGGAATGTTGTCCATCGAGCATGTTCCAGACGAAGTAGTCGGATTTACTAAGCCGGGTATAGGTGTCATCGCGCAGGTTGTGCAGCATGTAATAAACTGCATCCCCTTTGCGCTGCTCAAAGGCTTCTACTTCAATGTGGGCATGACGCTCGGGTTTAAACTTATAAGGGTTGAGCCGTTCTTCTACCAGTTCCCACAAATCAATATCGGACTGTTGCTGCTGCTGATTTGCCAGTTCAAGCTGTTCCCAAAGCGGGCGTGGAACGGTCGTAACATCTGCCTTATCCTCCAACAAAGGCGACCAAAGTCTCTCCTCGCCTTTTGTTTTTTCCTTTGCCCTCTTGAACATATTAAACTGCCCCGTCGTTGCATTTGCAGTTGGTAAAGTCTTCTTTTGGTTTTGCTTGGATGCTCAATTACATGGTAAACAGATACAACATTCACGAATAGTCACGTTGGTACACAAACTTTTTACCCAAAAGTACTTAATCCGCTTCCCAAACGTACCGCGCTGGCACTTACAGCGGCTTTTGCGCAGCAGCAAGCAGGTAATACCAGTAATCGGCGGCAATACTAAAAGGATTTTGCTGCAATCTTTCACGGTCTTCCGGACGCAGTTCGCCAGCAATTTGCTTACTTATCAGCCAGCGTTTGAGGTTTTGGGTGTAGCGAATCCAGCATTCCTGGGTCGCATCAATGACCCGAACGTAGTGAAACCCGCTCTCGGCAAGCAACTCACGATAATCATCAATGTCTGCCACCGTATTGGCTCCCGGTATGATGAAATCAGACACATCGTTTTCTGTGCCAAAAATGATGTCTGCCAGCAACAAGTACCCACCCGGCTTTAGCACGCGAAAAGCCTCCCTAAAAAAGTCACGACGCGTGCGAAAATGAAACGCCGCCTCTGTGCAAATCACGTTGCTGAATGACGCTGCTTCAAAGCGAAGATCAACGGCATTCATTTGCAAAAACGTGCAGCCTGGCGCGTTGTGGCGGCAGCGTTCAAGCTGGCTTGCTGAAATATTGATCCCCACGACATCTGACGCTGGATAATGCCGCAGCAAGGCGCGGGTGGTGGCTCCGTTGCCGCAGGCGACGTCCAGAATATTTCCGGAAGTTTGCGGCATTAAAGACAAAAGCTTGTCGCTCAAATTTTCACAAGCCTCTGTTTGGTCGCGGGTATTTTCGTGCCAGTAGCCAGCGTTCAAGAAGCCAGAATAGCCATAATAGGCCTGCATTAAAGGCCACTCCATCCAATCGACATATAAATCTACTAATGAATCCATATCAGCCTCTTTATGACGTAAACTCCTGAAAGCAATTTGACAACCAGAAGGCTACGGGTGTTTTACGTTGGATAAGCTCAGCAATACTTTCTCTCCGTGCGGGTGCTCAGGCGGGGGCGTAATAGGATGGTTGGGCAAAGGCGTCAGGGAGTACCGTTGCAGGGTCATTGCGGTAAGGAGTTGAATTTCGACCTGGGCAAATTGATCACCAATGCACTGCCGCGGGCCGTGACTGAAGGGAATATAGGCAAACCGGGCAATGCTACTTGCCCCAGCGCCAAACCGCTCTGGCCAAAATTTATCGGGCTCTGGCCAAAAGTGGGGGTGACGATGGGTAATGTAGGGGCTGAGAATGACGCGTGCTCCGGCAGGAATGCACACACCGTCAATCGTATCCTGGTCTATGGCGATACGGCCGAATACAGACACCGGCGGATAGACCCGCAGCGCTTCATCTACGACCATGCGCGTATAGGGCAGCGCACGCAGAGCTTGAAAAGTTATCTTTTTTTGCTTTAGCCGGGTGGTTTCACGGTGTATCTTGGCCATAATGTGTGGATGCGTGGCCAGCAAGTACCAGAGCCAGGTCAGGGCGTCTGTGGTTGTTTCGTGGCCCGACACGAAAAGCGTCATGATCTCGTCCCGCAGCTGTTTGTTGCTCATACGGCCGTCAAGCTCAGTATCATCATGCGCGGCCAGCAGCATCGCCAGCAGATCATCTCCCCGGGTAGCGTCAGCCCGGCGCTGGTCAATTATTTCGTAGACAATGTCGTCCAGGCGCTGCAATGCCTGGTCAAAAGCTTGCTGCGCCTGGGCATCTTTTGCGGCGACGTCGTTTTGCAGCTGTTTCTTCAGGTGGTCGCTGGCAACCTGAAACGCCTCGCCAATTGGCTGCGTTTGTTGGCCCAGCCTAAACCCGAACATCGCCCCGACCACTATTTGCATGGTGATATGCTTCATTTCTGTAAAAATATCCAGCGGTTGGTGCTGATCCGCTTTGACCTGCCAACGCGCCAGCATTTCCTGAATGCGGGCAGCCATTGTCTCGGTTAACCTTTGCATGTAGCGGCGATGGAAGGCAGGCTGCATTAAGCGCCGCTGGCGCTGCCATAGCGCACTTTCGCTGGTGACCAACCCTTCGCCCAACAGCGGGAAGGCTTTCTCTAGCAACGGCCGTCGCGTATAGTTTTTATTGTTGGTTTGCAGCACGTGCTTCACATGGTTGGGGTGATGGACCAAATAAGCGTTCTGACCTAATGTAATGACAGATTCCGGGCGGGGCTGGGCCAGACGCAACAAGGTGGGCAGCATCTTGGTGGCTGAACTGGCAGGCAGGGGCTGTTGTGGAGCCGGATGAGAGCGTGCTGTGGTTGGTGCTGGGGGGGCTTCGGACATAGTTCCTTTATCCTCTGCTTAATCAAACAAAAATCTCTAGGCTCATTTTACCGGGGGCGTGCGGCTAATTCAGGGCACGAAAGTAAGCAAACCTCCTGCACGATGGTACTTATTTGTGCTGATTTACTTTTCTGCTTGCCGGGCAGCAAAGAGGGGGGTGTTCGATTTATACGCTTACAGTGATAGAATCGATAGCAGATTGTTGGCTTAATTTTGAGAGGAATCCCCTATGAGCAAAATTACAGTGTTACTGGCTGAAGATCATCATCTGATTCGGGCCGCGCTTGTGTCTTTTTTGTCTCAAGAGCCAGACTTTGAAGTTATTGGAGAAGAGGGGGATGGTTCTAAAATCATTGATAAAGTTGAGGCGCTAAACCCCAATGTACTTATTCTCGATGTGCACATGCCTGGCCATAAAGTGCTAAAGACGACAAAGACATTAAAGAAAAACCATCCGAATCTAAGCATTTTGGCACTGTCTGCCTATTTGCAGCGCGAGTACGTGGTTGGGCTGCTGCAGGCGGGTGCAGATGGCTATATTTTGAAGGACGATCCGACGGAATCGCTGGTCGAAGGGATTCGCGCCGTCATGCGCGGGCGTCGCTGGGTATCCACGCGGGCAATGGACATGCTGGTGCAGTCCGTGGACACTATTCAGCAGCAACAGCTAGCGGATGAACTGACGGAGCGAGAAGTTGAGGTGCTGACGTTGGTAGCAGCCGGTTTGCGTAACTCGCAGATTGCCGAAGAGATGTTCTTAACAGAGCAAACAATCAAAAATTACTTGCGAAAAATATTTGAAAAGCTAATGGTGGAAACGCGCGTTGAGGCCGTTGTTTTAGGCATTAAACTTGGATTGATAAATATTGATAACAGCGACGATAGACCCTCTTTGTCTGAGCACGATCAAATGTAAGCAAATTGATTATGCATCCAGCAGCCTTTACTTCCCCAAGCTATGAGGTCCGCACAGGTTTTTTCCCTCTGTTGGGGAAGGCTTGCACTGTTTATGACTTTAAGCGTCGACCGGTTTTTAAAGCCATTCGCAGAGCTGTTCAACTTCGCAAGGATATAATGATGTATTCTGTGCTGGACAAGTGTGCGCTGGATACGGCCGTACTGACCCTTAAAGCCAGATCGATTTTCAAATTTTCTGCTGTTTATGATGTTGTTGACTCCGTCAATAAAGAACACCTGGCTAGCTTCCGCCGACAGGGCCGCAGCTCCATTTTTAATACGGAATGGCAGATAGCCAGTCCTAGCGGCGAGCAGGTTGGATATATCAGGGAAGAGAGCGTGCAAAACGCCATCGACAAGCGTTTTTTTGGCCCGAGCTGGCCCTTACGGTACAGCGCCGTGGTCGATGGACTTGCTGTATGTAGCTACGAACAAGACGGTAGCTTGTTCAGGTTCAACCTTACGGCACGTTTTTTGCAGACCGATGGTCTCCACTTTGATCGCCGCCTTGGTCTGGCAGCGGCAATACTCCTTTGCCTGGTAGAAGGTAAGCCCCGGCCCTGGGGCATGGTGTAACGGCCGTAAATAACGGGAGCCAACCCCAAAACGAAGGCTACATAGTGAGTAGCCCACACAGAAGAAGCAGGTAATTCATTTTTGACAAATAAAAACCAGTTACTAAAACAGCAAGGCATCTGGATAGAAATAATAGCGTTAACGGCACTGCTGGCTGCTGCCTTATTTTTGCGATTGTGGCAGCTAGGCGATGTTCCCCCAGGTCTTCACTTTGATGAGGCCATCGATTTAAAAATTGGCCTGGACGTGGCTCAAGGTGCACGGCCGATTTACGTGACCGAGGGCTGGGGACGTGAAGGCCTGTACTATTACCTGGTTGCCCTGGTGTTGCAGTTCGTACCCTACAACCCGGTTGCTTTGCGCGCTGCGGCCGTCATTTGCAGCATGGGCGTTTTGATAATTTCCTATTTGCTGGGACGAATTTGGCATGGCCGGTTAGCGGCCTGGTTCACCGTTGCCTGGTTGTCATTTGCCTATTGGCCGTTATCTGCCAGCAGGTTTGGCGTGCGGCACATCTCCTTAACCTTCGTGCTGGGGTTGGCCGTGTGGGTTCTTTGGCGCACGTGGCACAGTGGGAAACAGACCTGGCAGCATTTTGCAGTAGGCGGCTTGCTTTTGGGGGCCACGATGTATACCTACCAGCCCGCTCGCTTTATGCCCTTTATTTTTGTGGCCTTTGCTGCGTATCTGTTTTTGTTTCACCGAGAGTCTCACTGGGCAAAGGGTCGGCTTTGGCTAATATACTTTGCTTCGTTCTTGCTTGTAACGCTTCCGTTGATGATCATTTTGAGCCAA
>JBHIWP010000030.1:0-28508 GCA_041987425.1 Promineifilaceae bacterium (SeqCode)
CCAGGGCGCGCCACAGCAGCAGCGGCATGGTGAGCATAACAAGGAGGGCCAGGCCGGGGCTCATAAAGACAAGAACAACGGCCGTTGTCACCAACAAAAACACGCCGTCAATGATGCGAAACGCCGCCCGGCCGGTGAGGAAGCGAATCCGCTCCACGTCTTGAATGGCGCGGGAAAGGAGCTGACCCGTCTCGGTGCGGTCGTGGTAAGAAAAAGGCAGCACGGTGAGCTTGTTCTGGATAGCGTTGCGCAGGTCGTAGGCCACGCTTTGCGACGCCACCTCGGTCCAGCGCCCCTGGAAGAAGGTGAAGACGCCCTTGATGAAGGTCAATGCCAGCAGCGCCAGCACCGACCAGCCCAAGAAGCCAATCTCCTGCTGGCGTATGCCCCGGTCGATAATCAGCCGGATAAATTGGGGAATGACCAGGCTCAGCCCATTGATGATAATCATGGTGAGGTAGGTGCCGATGACGAGGTTGCGATACGGCCGTAAATAACCAAACGCCCGCCTCAAAATGCGCCACGTATCCCGGTCCCCCCGTGCCACTATGGGCACTTCGGGAGTTTCTAAAGGTGTATTGATAGACGTCATAAACTGGAACGTATCACGAAAAATTGTTTTGACAAGGACGGTGCGTAATTCTCACAAACGGCTGAAATACACACGTGCCTACCCCACCTTAGGCACGCTGGCGCTGCCGCATGGGATGGTCATCATTAAGCTGAAGCAAGTCCCACAGGTTACCGTATAAATCTTCAAACACGGCAACGATACCGTATTCGGCTTCTTTTGGTTCGCGAACAAATGTGATGTCTTGGGCCACCATAGCGTGGTAATCGCGCCAAAAATCATCCGTGTGTAAAAATAAAAAGACGCGACCGCCAGATTGACGACCAATAAAGGGTTCTTGCTCCGGTTTTGCAGCGCGGGCCAACAAAATCGTGGCGCCGCGTGACCCGGGCGGCGCAACCACCACCCAGCGCTTGTCCTGCTCCGGCTGGTACGTGTCTTCGATGAGGGTGAAGTTAAGCTTTTCCGTGTAAAAGGCAATCGCCTCGTCGTAGTCGCGCACCACCAGGGCAATGTGGATGATTTCTTGCTTCATATCGTAGTTTGCTCGTCTAAAAAATGCAACGCAGATAAACGCCGATTGACGCGGATAGAAACCAAAAATCAGCGTTTATCGGCGTTCATCAGCGTCCTATAATTTCTGAGATCACGGAAGCGACGTCTTGATCAATGTCCACCACAACGGCCGTTTTCGGGTCCGGCTCTTCCAAAGCGTCAAACTGGCTTTGCAGCATCTCGGCCTTCATGAAGTGGCCTTCCCGCTGCTGCATCCGCTGCCAGATGAGCTCAAAACTGCCCCGAAGATAGACAAAGACAACATGCTCGTGGTCTCTCGCCAGCCACTTACGGTATTTTTCTTTGAGTGCGGAACAGGCGATAACGGCCGTTTCCCCCTTATCCAAATGGTCCTCAATCAAGTCGGCCAGCCGGTTTAGCCACGGCCGCCGATCCGCGTCATTGAGCGGAATGCCCTGGCTCATCTTGGCCACGTTTTCGTCTGGATGATAATCATCGCCATCGTAAAACGGACAGCCAAGCCGCAGCGCCAGCGCCCGCCCCACCGTGCTTTTGCCGCTGCCAGAGACGCCCATCACCACGTAGGCCTTCGCCACTTCAGGTTTCTCCATCACCCTCTCCATCTGGTATCAAGCTGGTAGATAAATGCTGTGACGATACACAGAATGCGCCTAAAAGACAATGGGCGGCAAGTGACTATCACCCTTCAGCGCACTCTCACGCCGAATCTCCGCGCCGCGCTCGTGGATTTCAGCCACGCTCTGTACCCCGACAAGGCGCATCGCGCGCTCCAGGTCAGACTGCATGATCTCAAAGGCGCGGGTCAGGCCCTGGTGCCCCCCAGCGCCGATTCCTGCGGCCGTTACGCGGCCGATGCCCACGGCTTTTAAACCATATGAAAGGGCGATCAGCACGTCTGTGCCGTTGCGGATGCCGCCGTCCATCATGAAGTCGAGCTGCAAGTCGCGCACCAGCGGCATTTCCTGGGCCACAATGTGCAGCGTAGGCGGCACGCGATCCTGCTGCCGCCCGCCGTGATTTGACCAGATTACCCCCGACGCACCATGCTGCTCAGCCTTGCGCGCGTCATCGGCACAGTGAACGCCCTTGACGATCAGCGGTTTGTCGTCGCCCCAGGCTTCCTTAATCCACTTCAAATCGTCCCAGGTGACGGCAGAGGCGGCCAGCTGTGCGCCAATATCGGCGTAGGGCATGGACTGTCCCTGCGCATCAATCACGTTGACAAAGGCCATCTGCCCGCCGTCACGGTAGTAGTCGCGCAGCCATGACAGGCGTGGCAAGATTTGCGGTGCAAGCATGACCTGGCGAGCGGCGAGCGCTACCTTCTCGGGGAGCGACAGACCGCGAAACGAACCCATCACCTGCATCGGCTTCATCTTGGCGTGCAGCGCCCGCAGGCCAGACACGCCCGTGTCGATTGTCAAAACCAGGGCGGTAAAGCCAGCGCGCCTGGCTCGCTCGATGCCGCGCAGCGCCGTCTCGCGCCCGCCGCAGAGATAGAGCTGAAACCAGCAGCTCCCTTGCGAAGCGGCGGTAACGGCCTCCATTGGCGTTCCCGAAAGCGTTGATTGGGTCATCACCGTGCCGAACTCCCCAGCCACCTGCGCCGCTACCGCATCCGCCATGGGATAGAGCATCCGCAGGCTGCCCACAGGCGCAATGAACCAGGGCACGGCCAACTGATGGCCAACGGCCGTTGTGCGCAGATCGAGAGACGCAAAGCTCAGCGCGCCGTGGGCCGTCGTCATTGCCTGTTGGAACGCGCGCACGTTGGCGCGAAGGGTCGTTTCGGCATCTGCCCCGCCGCGAAAGTACTCGGACACAATCGGCGGAACGCGGCGGCGCATTAACTGCCAAAGATCTTCTGTAGTTAGGGCATCGGCAATTCTTCTTTCTTGTCGTGTCATTTTTTCCTCTGGTAGAAACCCTAAGGGTTTTCGCAAAACCAGGGCCTACTTCCAGAGGAGAAGCAAACTCTTAGGGTTTTGTGCGTGTAAAATCAGTTAACAAACCCTACCGTAAAAACGCCTCGTGCAGCCCCCCGTCCACGCTAATTATTTGCCCGGTTGTCTTGCTGAGCTGGCTGCTAGTGAGCAAATAGGCGGCCTCGGCCTGGTCGGCCAGGGTGATGGGCGATTTGGTCAGCGTGCGCTGGGCGTAGAAATGGGCCAGCTTGTCGCGCAGCGCTTCGGTATCTTCGCTTTCGTCGAAGGTGATGTCATACTTTATTAGCGAACTGATGACCCGGTCGCGCGGAAACATGCTGCTGCCTTCCACCACCGTTGCCGGGGCCAGACCGTTGACGCGCACCAGCGGGGCCAGCTCAATGGCCAGTTCGCGCACCAGATGGTTGGCGGCCGCTTTGCTGGTATCGTAGGCCACGGAGCCTTTTTTGGCAACGGCCGCATTCACGCTGGTCGTCAGAACCAGAGTACCCGACAGCCCCTGCGCTTCCCAAATCTTCCGGGCTTCGTCGGCAATGAGGTAGCCGCCCTTCACGTTCACGGCAAAGGTTAAGTCCCACTGTGGATCGGTGATACGGCCGTCCTTCGCTGGCGGCACAAACACCCCGGCGGTTACAATGATGTTGTCGATGCCGCCGTAGGCCAGGATGACCTGGTTCAGCATGTTTTGTACCGATTCGCGATTTGTGATGTCGGCCCCCAGGCCAATGGCTGGTCCACAGGCCGAAATGCCCGTGCCAGCCACGCCAATGCCCATGCCATATTTGCCGGTGAGTTCATCGGCCGTTTCCTGGGCCGCCTCCCCGTTTAGATCCACACAAACGACGTGAGCGCCTTCACGGGCGACGCGATGCGCCGTTGCTTTGCCAATGCCGCTGCCTGCCCCCACCACAATGACAACGCTGCGCGCCAGCTCTTTTTCCGGCGGCATCCGCTGCAATTTGGCTTCTTCCAACAGCCAATATTCTATGTCGAACGCTTCCTGGCGTGGCAGCCCCTGGTATTCGCTTATAGCTTCGGCGGCACGCATCACTTTAATGGCCAGGGAATAGAATTCGGCCGTCACGCGGCTCTCGCTCTTATTTTTGCCCCAGGCAATGAGGCCCAGGCCAGGGATAAGAATCACCGTGGGATTCGGATCGCGCATGCCGGGCGAGTCGGGATGCTTACACGCTTCGTAGTAAGCGGCATAATCTGCACGGTAGTCGGCCAATCCTGTTTGCAGCTTCTCCAGCAGCGCGGCAAAATCCTCTTCTTGCGGATTCCAATCGACGTAAAGCGGCTTGATCTTGGTGCGCAGGAAATGGTCCGGGCACGATGTGCCAATCTCTGCCAGGCGGGCGGCATCATGGCTGTTGACAAATTCCAACACGCTGTCCGTGATGTGCACCGTGCCAATAAACCGGCTCTGCTGGGAAACCATGCCTCGCAGCGTCGGCAGCAGCTCGACAAGAAGTTGCGTACGCTCATTTTCCGGCAGCGATTGGTATTTTGCGCCAGCAAAGGTGGCTTTACCTTTGTCACGAGCGGCGATGAATTCGGCCGCTTTTTCGATGAGCGTCAGGGTTAATTCGTAACATGCTTTATCGTCGTTGGCCCAGTTGATCAGGCCGTGCTGGCCCATCACCAATCCTTTAAGCTGCGGGTTTTTCGTCGCCATTTCACCCATCACCAGCCCCAGATCAAAGCCGGGACGCTGCCAGGGCACCCAGCCAACCTCATCGCCATACACCTCTTGCGTCAGGCGCTGCTGGTCTTTGCTGGCGGCAATAGCAATGACCGAGATGGGGTGCATATGGTCCACGTGGCGGTAGGGAATAAAGCCGTGCAGCGGCGTGTCTATGGAGCTGGCGCGGGGATTCAGGTTGAAGGTGGTGTGCGGATACATCCCCACCATTTCGTCTTCGATTTCCGTTTTGACGCCTTTTACTTCGGCCGCATCGTAGATTTCCTGCAGGGCCAGCAGCTTTTCCATGTAGAGCGAAGCAAAGTTGGCGCGGGTAGACGTGCGCAAATCGCCGCCGGAACCTTTCACCCAGAGCACATCGACCTCGTCGCCCGTCAGCGGATCGGTCATCATCACTTTAGAAGAGGTGTTGCCTCCGCCCGTGTTGGTAATGCGCTGGTCGTCACCCAGGATGTTTGAGCGGTAACGCAGCCGCTCAACAGGATCTAACTGGTCAGCGACACTGTCGTCCCAGCTGTAATCTACGTGTTTGTATTGATTATTTGACATGTTTCCTCGTTTTTAAAGGTAATTGGGCAACTGAGTAATTGAGTAATTTGGCAAAAATTACCCAATATCTTAATTATCCAATTACTTATATCAGCCCAAAGGCTTGTTCTAAGTCGTGAATTTCCTTGTCCCCAATGGGAACAAGCTGGCCGAGAACGGCCGTATCAATCAAAGATCGCGCGCTGTATTCGGCCACTTCCAGGCGATCAAACGCATTCAAAATATCTGTGCCCACCGTCAGCACGCAGTCATTTTGCACCAGCAGCACTGGCGTCTGTAAAGAGGCCATTTCAGAGATGGTCTCCGGCTGGGTATAAAGTGTCTTAAACGGCACAAGGGGAATATCGCGCAGCAAAAGAAAGCTTTCGGGAATGGTGCGCGAGTCGAAGTGGGCGGCGGTGATGGCATAGGCTGTGGCGTTGGGGCTTTGGGCCGTCATGACGCAGTTAACGTCTGGTTGCCGGGCATAAATTGCCTCATGCAGCCGCACCGAGCGGCTGGGCAGCTTGCCCGCCTCGCGCACGCCGCTGCGGATAAGCACCACATCTTCACCAGACAACAGGCGGCGATCGTGCCCGGTGGGCGTGATGAGAAAGCTGACGGCATCCAATCGCACGGATACAACGCCTTCCGTACTTATCATCAGGTGGCGATCGTAGGCGCGGGCGGCAATCTCCGCAATTTGCTGGCGCAGCTCGCGCTCGCGGCTGCTGTGCGCCGTGGGCACAAATTCGGGCAGCAAGTTCGGGCGATGGTCGAACAGGTTTAGCGTAGGTTCAGCCAGCGTCTGCACCTCGCCCAAAGACCGGGCGCGAATAAGCGTGCGGGCGCAAAAGTCGAGCGTCTCCAGACGGTGAAAGGCATCCAGCAGCGTGGCCCCGGCGGCCGCCATGCCGTGATTTTCTAAGATCACGATGTTGTAGCCCTCGGCAAACGTGGCGGCGATGGTATCGCCGAGCGCCTCGCTGCCGGGCAGGGCGTATGGCGCGTACCCTACCGGCCCGCAAATGCGGTGAGCCTGGGGAATAATGTGTGTTTCTGGCACCTTGCGCACGATGCTGAAGGCGACGAGCGCCGGGGGATGGGCATGGACAATGGCGCTGAGATCGGGCCGCAGCCTGTAAATGGCGCGGTGAAACGGAAATTCAGACGACGGCCTGTGTGGCCCTTCGATGGTGCCATCAATCCGGATGCGCATCATGTCGGTTGCCGTCAGCTTGCCCTTATCGATGCCCGAGGGAGTTATCCAGATGTCGCCATTGTCATCTTTTATGGAAAGGTTGCCACCGCTAAGCGTGGTCATGCCATTGTGGTAAATGCGTTTCATAATAGCGACGAGCTGATCGCGGGGATGTAAAATTTGGAAGTTCATGATGTGGACTCAGAATGGTCCACTCTTTGAGATTGGACCATTCTCTGGTAACGGCCGTACGCTTCGTGCCAAACGGCCGTCTCGTTCGGCTCATATCGTCGTAGTTCATCCATTCCGGCCACCACCTGCCGCGCCTCATTAATATCGCCAATTTCGCCCAGGGCGATGAGCTGCACCAGAGCGTTGCCCATGACGGTGGCCTCGATTGGGCCAGCCACGACCGGCAGGCCAGTGGCGTTGGCCGTGAGCTGGTTGAGCAGTTGGTTTTGCGTACCGCCGCCAACGATGTGGATGACGGATACCTGCCTGTTTGCCACGGCCGTTACGGACTCCAGCACTGCACGGTAGGCCAATGCCAGGCTTTCCAACACGCTGCGCACAACTGCGCCAACGGTTTCAGGGGCTGGCTGGCCGGTTTGGCGGAAACTGTCGCGTACGTGCCGTGGGTGATCGCCAGGCTGCAAAAAGATAGGGTCATTGGGGTTGAAAACGGCCGTTAACGGATCCGCCTCTTCAGCCAATCTTACCAATTCCCCATACGAATATGCTTCGCCAGCGGCGGCCCAGGTAGCGCGGCACTGCTGTAAAATCCACAGGCCCATTACGTTTTTGAGCAGACGATACGTACCGTACACGCCGCCTTCATTGGTAACATTGGCCGCCAGCGCCTTTGGCGTCAAAATCGGTTCATCTACCTCCAGCCCCACCAGGCTCCAGGTGCCGCTGCTGATGTAGGCAAAATCGTGTACCTGGGCAGGCACAGCCGCCACAGCGCTGCCCGTATCGTGGCAGGCGGGCGCAATGACGGGAATGGCGTCATAACTTCCCAGATGCGTTCCCGGCAGCACGATTTCCGGGAAAATGTGGCTGGGAATTTCCAGCCTGTTCATTAATTCTACCGCCCACGTGCCGCTGGTCGGGTTAAAAAGCTGGGTGGTCGTGGCATTGCTGAATTCACACACTTTGGCCCCGGTGAGCCAATAGTTTAACAGGTCCGGCGCCGTCAAAAATGTGTCGGCGATTTGCAGCTGAGGTGAGCCGGATTTAACCAGGCTCAGCAGCTGGTAGAGCGTGTTGATGGGCATGAACTGGATGCCAGTTTGGGCAAAAATCTCTGCCTTGGGCATTTTGCCATAGGCTAATTCCATCATGTGGGTGGTACGGCCGTCGCGGTAATGCACCGGATTGCCAATGAGACTACCCTGGCTGTCCAGCAGGCCAAAATCCACGCCCCAGGTGTCTACGCCAATGCTGGCCGGATGCAGCGCCTTTCCCTTCTCGATGCCCTTTTGGATGTCATCCCAGAGCCGCAAGAAGTTCCAGTGCAGCGTGCCGTTTAGGGTGACGGTGGTGTTGGGGAAGCGGTGCAGCTCCTGAAGGTGGAGGGAACGGCCATCAAAGCCGACCGCCATCACCCGCCCCGATTCAGCGCCCAAATCAACCGCTAAAACTGTTGTCATTTTCATGCTTAACCTATGCTATAATCCTGCTTTGAGCTAGACCTGGAGGTATGGAAACATGCAGGCAATAGAATTTCAAACAACTTTAAAAAAGATCATCTCGGCTATGCCCAAAGAAAAACGTGATGAGTTAGGTGTGCACGCTGAAGATGAAACTGTGCGCGTTATCGTGCTTACCTCTACTCAGCAGCAAACTCGCGTACGGAAAGATTTACTTCAGGATGCTAAAAACAAAGGGTACGAAGATTTCTTTGAGTACTTGATGGATTATCCTCTAGAGGTTCCTCATCCCATTCGTTACACACGGGAACAGCTTCATGAGCGATGAATTATCTAATGACTGCTGTTTCATAGATAGCAATGTTTGGCTTTATATCCTTTTACCAGGTCAAGATACTCAAAAAGGGAAAATCGCTAGGAAACTTGTCGACAGCAAGCTCAAAAACATTGTCATTAGCACCCAAGTTATAAACGAAATCGTAAACAATATCATAAAACAGTCCGCCATGAACGAGTCAGAAGTCCGCGAATTAATTCGTCGGTTTTATGCTCGTTATTCGGTTCACTCAATCACAGAGTCTATCCAACTTAATGCATCTCAACTTCGTGAAAAGCATTCACTTTCACATTGGGATAGTCTTATTGTCTCCGTAGCCTTACATGCTGGTGCAACGCAATTGCTTTCAGAAGATATGCAAGATGGCCTGGTGATTGATGAGCAGCTAACTATCGTGAATCCATTTGCCTCCGGCTAATTAGCGCGATTTTCTAATACTTTTTCTTCATAGGAACGAATTTCATCCATAAACCCAAAACCCACGGGGACGTTTTGCTGCTGGCAATACTGGTCCCACACGGCGCCAAAGGGTAGGCTCTTTAGCTCTTCCAACAGGGCCAGTCGGGCGGTGTAGTCTCCGGCGGCTTCCAGCTCGCGCAGCTTGTCGATAGGCTCCAGCAGCGCCAGGAGCAGGGCGCGCAGGGCGTTGCGCGTGCCGATGGTCCAGGCCGCCACACGGTTGATGCTGGCGTCGAAAAAGTCCAGGCCAATGTGCACACAGTCAAGAAAAACGCCGCGCACAACTTCCTGCATGATCGCTTGCAATTCATCCGTTAGCGTGACAACGTGGTCGCTATCCCAGCGCACGCCCCGGCTAACGTGCAGCAGCAGCTCGGGCACGTGCAGCAGCACTGAGGAGATTTTGTCAGCGATGGTTTCGGTGGGATGAAAGTGACCGGCGTCCAGGCAGAGCAGCGTCTGATTTTTGGTGGCATAACCCAGGTAAAATTCGTGCGAGCCTACCACATAGCTCTCCGAGCCGATGCCAAAGAGCTTGCACTCGACGGCGTCCAGGTTGTGGGCCGGATCAAGCGGTTTGGCAAAAATCTTGTCTAGCGATTCTTGCAGGCGCTGGCGCGGGCCAAGGCGGTCCACGGGCGTGTCTTTGTAGCCATCGGGAATCCAGACGTTGGTTACGGCTGGCGTACCCAATTCGCTGCCAAAATACGCACCTATTTCGCGGCTGGCGATGCAGTGATCAATCCAAAAATCGCGCACGCCTTTATCTTGATGGGACAGCGTAAAGCCATCGTCCGCCAACGGGTGCGAGAAGCAGGTGGGGTTGAAGTCCAGGCCATGGTTGTTGGCTCTGGCCCAGTCGACCCAAGCGGCAAAATGCCTGGGCTGGATTTCGTTGCGCGGCACTTTTTTGTCGGTTTCCAGGTAGATAGCATGTAGGTTGAGCCGGTGGTTGCCGGGAATGAGGCTGTAGGCTTTATCCAGGTCCTGGCGCAGCTGAACGGCCGTCTTCGCCTTCCCCGGATAGTTTCCCGTCGCCATAATGCCGCCGCTGAGACCGCGCTCCGGATCCTCAAAGCCCCCCACGTCATCTCCCTGCCAGCAGTGCAGGCTAATAGGAATGGCGGCTAACTTTTCCAGGGCAGCACCTGTATCAACCCCAAATTCAGCGTATCTTTCTTTTGCCAGTTCGTAAGCTTTTGCTGTCGTATTATTCATCACAAAAATTAGTCCAGGTGGAACACTTCTTCCAACTCAATAAAAGACTCATCTGGCCGCACATTTTCTTCAAAATAGGGCGCCATGAACCGCTGCCAGCGGGTATTGACTTCTTTCTCTTCCATCAGGGCTTGCGCGCGGGCCAGGCTGTGAGGCGTTTCAAAGTAACCAAACAAACGGCCGTCTTCATGCAAAAACAGCGTGTAATTGTGCCAGCCCGATTGCCGCAGCGCTTCCTTCATCTCCGGCCAAACTCGTTTATGGTGTTCCTTATATTCATCCAGTTTGTCCGGCTTGACTCTTAATAGAAAACCAACACGCTTCATCAGGACCTACTCCAAAGGGGCGAGAAAGACAGGTTGTGCAGATGCCCGGCATTAGCAGCACATCTGCACAACCCAAAACTGTCATGCTTTAATCTTAAAAATCAAAATCGTCGATATTTTCTGAGCTAAAGATGGTGGGTGGACCCAGCAGAATTGTGCCGTCATCGGCAATGGTGTAGGAACCAAGCTTGCCAGCCTCAAACGTGTCGCCCGGCTCGCCAGCAATTTCACCAGTGGCGATGGCATGGAGCGTGTAAACGGCCAGGTAGCCTAAATCGCCCGGGTTCCACAAAGCAAACTGCGGCGCGGCTCCGCTATTCACGTACTCACGCATCTGGTTCGGCGTGCCCAGACCCGTCACGAACACCTCGCCCACGCGGCCAGCATCCTGCACGGCGCGAGCGGAAGCGGCAATGCCTACCGTCGTGGGGGAAATGATGACCTCCAGATCGGGGTAAGTCTGCATGAGGCCGATGGCTTCGTTGTAGCTCTTCTCATCTTCATCATCACCATAGACGATGGCCACAAGCTCCAGACCTTCATACTCTGGCTTCTCCAGCTCCTCTTGCATGAAGGCGATCCACTCGTTCTGGTTGGGAGCCGTAGAGGTAGCGCTAAGGACAGCGATCTGGCCTTCACCACCAGCAAGATCGGCGGCCATCTGAATTTGCACGTCACCAATACCTTCGGCTTCGGCCTGGTTGATATGCACGGTACGGCCGCCTTCGGAGATTGCTGAGTCCCAGGTAACCACCGGAATACCGGAGCCAATCGCCTCTTGCCCCGTGGGCACCAGGGCATCGGCATCGTTAGCCGAAATCGCCAGCCCGTCCACATTTTGGGCAATCAACGAGTTTAGCAACTGAATTTGCTCGGTGGCGTCGGCCACAGAAGAACCCTGATAGGTTACCTCGACGCCTAGTTCGCCAGCAGCTTCCTGCGCTCCAACGTTCGCCGTATCAAAGTAAGGGTTGCCAAGGTTTTTCGGCACCAGCACATAGTTACCACCGCCCTCTTCCTTTTCCTCTTCGGCAGCTTCTTCGGACTCTTCAGTTGTGGTGTCGGTAGATTCTTCGGCAGTTGGTGATTCGGTGTCACTATCGGCGTCGCCATCACCACCGCCACAGGCTGCCAGGGTCATCAATAGCGCCAGCAGCAAAAGTAGGGAAAGTAAATTTTTCTTCATCCTTAGTTATCTCCTCTTCTTCTCCAGTGGAGAGAAGTACAAAAGTTAATCAAGCTAAATTTCACAAAACCGGGTTGCTAGCAAACCACAAAAGTATTTCGAAAACCAATGCGCGATTTGCCTGTGGTTTGCTATAGTAAAAGCCTAATGGGTGATCTCTTTAATATCGCTTTTTGGCTTTTACACTGAATCTTTCAATTTATGAATGTCATCACCTCCTTCCGTCTTTTTATTGGGTCAGAATGGGTATGCGAGACCAAAAGAAAAACCAGATAAAGAAAGCAATTAATGCCAATAAGATTACGGCCGTTATCACACCTCCCCACTGCCCCTGTCCCCTTCTCTGCGATAGTTGTCGGGCCGCATTGGGCAGCAAAATAGAGAAAATCAGCAAAAGGCCCACGGCAATGCTCTGCACCTGCCCCTGGACGTTGACCAGCCCCATGCCAAAGCGCATCAGACCAATCAAAATCAAGGCCAGAATCGCTCCAATCATCGTACCGCTGCCGCCAAAGATATTGATGCCGCCCAGAACGGTGGCGGTAATGACCGACAGCTCCAGGCCTGTGCCTACATCTGGCCGCGTGCTGCCAAACCGGGCCGCAATGACCACGCCTGCCAGCGCCGCCATAAAGCCAGACAGCATGAAAATTGCCATCTTAATGCGGGCCACCGGCACGCCGGAGTAACGGGCCGCCTCTTCACTATTGCCAATGGCATAGAGATAACGGCCGAATACCGTCTTGTGCAGCAGCAGGCCAAAAACCAGGGCAAAAAAGATAAAGAGCAGCGCCGAAAAAGGCAGCCGAATTTCGCCCAGCGTGCCCTGCCCTAAAAAAGTAAAGGTTGCTGGATATCCGGTGGCCGCCTGGTCGCCCAACAGGGCAAAGGCAATGCCCCGGTAAAAGGCAAACGTACCGAGCGTAACAACCAGTGAGGGCAGCTTAATTCTGGCTACCAGGTAGCCATTGAGAGCCCCGCCCAGCACGCCCAGAAGCAATGCGGCCGCTGCCGCCACCCAAATATTGACACCCTGAAGGTGCAAATAGCCCAGCAGTGAAGCACACATGGCCATGATTGATGCGACTGACAGATCGATATTGCCTGTGATGATGATGAACACCATGGGCAAAATCATCAGGCCCATCTCCATGAAGTCAGAGGTGGCCCGCATCAGGTTGCGCGTGTTCAAAAAGAAGGGCGAAAGCTGTGAATTAATCAGGATGACCACAGCCATCAAAGCGATCAGCAGCCATTCCCAGCGGAGGAAAAAATCAGCTAGCTGTCGAGAGGACCCGGCACGCCTGGTTTTGTTGCTTTCGTCGGTTGCTGTGGTCATGAATCCTCTCCCGCGCCGCCAAGCTGCTGCAAGCGGCGACGAATCGCAGAATCGACAATAACGGCGGCCAAAATCAGCAAACCCTGGGCAGCAAGCTGCCAAAATGGCGAGATGCGCACCAAAATCAGGGCATTTTCAATAGTTCCCAGCAGAAATGCGCCCAGAATGACGCCAATAACGGTGCCGCTGCCGCCAAAAATGTTGACACCCCCCACAACGGCCGCTGCCACCGTTTGCAGTTCAAAGCCCAGCGCCGTGTTGGTCTGTGCCGATTCAAAACGCGACGCCCACAAAACGGCCGCAAGCCCCGCCAATAAACCAGAAATCACGTACACCATAAAAATCGTCCGCTGCACGGGAATGCCAGCCACGTTGGCCGCCTCGGGATTGCTGCCCACGGCGTAGATATCACGGCCAGGGCGCGTGTAGTTGAGAAAAATGTAAACGCCCAGGGCAATAACGGCCGCAAATAAGATAATGTTTGGGATGCCCAGCGGATCAGCCTTGGCCAGCGCCCGGTAACCGGCTGGCATCTCGAAGGAGTTAATCCAGGTGCCGCCGCTGTACAAAAAAACCATACCCCGATAAATGCTCAACGTGCCCAGCGTGGCAATGATGGGCGGCACTTTGCCCATGGTGATAATTGCACCATTAAAGCTGCCCAAAATGCCCCCTAGCAACATCCCCAGCAGAAGCGCCAGCAGGGGCGAGAGGGCCGGGAAGGCCACGACCGTAAAAGAAACCATCATGGCCACCAGCCCAATGGTGGCGCTGACGGAAAGATCGATGCCCCGCGTAATGATCACCATTGTTTGCCCTAAAGCGACGATAATCAGAATCGAAATGTTGAGCAGAATATTGCGGAAATTCTCCGCCGTGAGAAACGCAGGGGTATCAATGCTCACAACGACGATGAGCAGCAGGATGAAGATGATGATGCTCAGTTCGCGAAACCTGACCAGCGTCAGGAAAAGGCTGCGCGATTCTGTTTTGTTGTTAGCGGTAGCGTTCAAATCAAATCACCTCAAAAACAAACCGCGGAGAACGCAGAGGAAAAGAGAAAAATAACCTGCGAAATCTGCGGATAAAGATTTTCATCTATCCTAGTGGGTCCTGATGGCATGCCGCCACTCATGAAATCCCCACTCAGTTGGCTTCAGCAGTGGCCGTTGCTGCCGCCATCAATTTTTCCTGGGTGGCCTCAGCACGGCTAAATTCGCCGGTAATGTGGCCCTCCCGCATCACCAAGACCCGGTCGCTCATGCCTAAAATCTCCGGCAGTTCTGACGAAATCATCAGGATAGCCACGCCCTGATTGGCTAAATCGCTCATCAACTGATGAACGGCCGCTTTTGTGCCCACGTCAATGCCTCGGGTTGGTTCATCAAGGATCAATATGCGTGGATTCGTCTCCAGCCATTTGGCCAGGACCACCTTTTGCTGATTGCCGCCAGACAGTTCCTTCGTTTTTTGAGCAATACCGGAGCTTTTTACTTCCAGCCGCTGTGCGGCCGTAGCCGCCACCTGCCTGGCCTCCCCTTCGCGCAGCCAACCGGCCGTGGCAAAGCGGGGCAAGATGGGCAGCGTTACGTTGGCGGCAATGCTCATGGGCAGCACCAGCCCGTGATGCTGGCGGTCCTCAGGCACAAACGCCAGCCCCAGGGCCATCGCCTGCTGCGGACTTTGGATTGTCACTGCCTGTCCGCCTATCTGAATGGAACCGGAATCCGTCCGCAAAATGCCAAATAGTGCCCGAGCCAGGTCTGTTCGGCCCGCGCCAATCAGCCCCGCCAGGCCCAAAATCTCGCCCGCCCGCAGCTCGAAGCTAACGTTTTCGAATCTACCCTTTGCCGTCAGATTTGTTAGCTGCAGCAAGGTATCGCCAGCGGGCGCCTGCTGCTTGGGAAACAGCTCATCGACCTTTCGCCCCACCATCATCTGGATCAGGTCTTCCGTTTTCACGTCGGTCATTTCACGCGTGCCTACATACTGTCCGTCGCGCAGAATGGTAACGCGGTCGGCTACGGCAAATAGCTCCTCAAGGCGGTGAGAAATGAAGATAACGGCCGTGCCCGCCTTCCGTAGTTGGCGGATGATGCGAAACAGTTCCTCGACCTCCGTTAATGTAAGAGAGGAGGTTGGTTCATCCATGATGAGGATTTGAGCATTCAGGGAAAGAGCGCGGGCAATCTCAACCGTTTGCTGCTGCGCCACGCTCAGATTGCGGGCCTTGGTACGCGGGTCCAGCTTGACGCCAAGCTGCTCAAGCAACGTGCGCGCCTCCTGGTACATATTGCGCCAAACAACCCAACCGCCACGCGTTGGCTGACGCCCAACCATAATATTTTCCGCAATGTCCAGGTCGGGAAAGAGGCTGGGCTCCTGGTAGATGGCTCCAATGCCGCGCTGCTGTGCCTCGCGAGGGCCGCTAAAGCGTGTGGATTCACCGTGCAGGTAAATTTCGCCGCTATCGGGCTGATGCACACCGGTCATTGTCTTTATCAACGTAGATTTACCGGCACCGTTTTCTCCAAGAAGGGCGTGAACTTCTCCAGCGTATGCCTGCATCTGGACATTATTCAGCGCATGAACACCTCCAAAGGATTTGGAGATATCTCGCATCTGAATCACCGGCATTCGCTTACTCATAAACACCCGCCCATTTCGGTTTTTGTCGTTTTATCTATTGATTTTTGACGTTTTTTGTTATATATTGTTGATATCCTAGCACAACGAGGGGAAAGCGTCAATAGAATTTGTCGTTTTTGCTCAAATTTCTTGGGAATTTGCATCGGTATTGCACAAAACAATGAAAAACGCGATCATCTTCGATAATATACGCTAGCCACGTCATCCGACTCAGTTCGGCTATTTACAGGATTTTGGTGGTTTGCGTTCAGAACAGATTTGCGTACAGAACGGAAAGGAAACCCGCTACCAATGATGACAAAGCATGAGCGCCGCCAGTCGATAATACGTCTGCTTAATGAGCAGCCCGGCATCAAAGTAGCCCGTTTGGCAGAGGTGCTGGACGTTTCTGAAGGAACGATTCGCAATGATCTGACGGCGCTGGAAAAACAGCAGAAGCTACAGCGGGTACACGGTGGCGCCGTTCTCATTGAGGAAGCGACAAACAGCTCCCCCGTCGTCTCACCACCCCACATCATCAATGCCAATATTAAAAAACGGATTGCCCGCTGGGCTGCTGAGCTAGTAGAAGACGGAGACACAATCCTGCTTGACGCCAGCACCACAGTGCAATCAATGGTGCCTCATCTAAAGGAACGGCAGCGACTGACCATAGTGACCAATGGCCTGGAAACGGCCAGACAACTGGCCCGCATGACGCAGCACACCGTTGTGCTGGTGGGGGGAATGCTCAATCGCAGTGGCAATGCGACCACCAGTCTCATCGGGCTGGACATGCTTAAAAACCTTCACGTTAGAACAGCTTTTGTTTCTTGCGTGGGCTTTAATTTGGAAGCTGGCCTGACAGAACGTCATATTGAAGAAGCTCAGCTTAAGGAAGCGCTGTTAACGGCCGTTCCCCGAATTGTGGCCTTGGTCGGGTCCAACAAGATCGGAAACGTCAGCACGCTGCCCTTTTTAGCTGCCAGGCAGATTTCTCACTTTTTTACCGATAGCGATGTGGAGCTTGAATTTATTGAGCAAATGCAGCAGGCAAATATTAATCTGACGATTTGCGGTGAGAATACGGTTCGCTCATTTACGGTAGATGGCAAAAAGCCGCAGTTTACCGTGGGCTTTGCCAACGAGAGCGAAGCTTTGCCCTTTGCCGTTGACGTCCGGCGCAGCCTGGAGCGTGCGGCGGCGGATCTGGGCAACATTAATCTGGTGGTGGCAGATAACCGATTAAGCGGGGAAGAGGCACTACGGGTGGCCGACCGCCTGATCGAGCGAAACATCGACCTGGTGATTGAGTATCAAATTGATTATAAAGCTGGGAACCTGATTATGAACAAGTTCCAGCAGGCCGATATTCCCGTTATTGCCGTGGACATTCCCATGGTGGGGGCCACCTTTTTTGGCGTGGACAATTACCGGGCGGGGCACATGGCTGGCGTGGCTTTGGGCGAGTGGATAGAGAAAAAATGGAACGGCCGTATCGACCAACTCCTTGTTCTAGAGGAACCCAGAGCCGGATCGCTGCCAGAAGCACGGATTCAAGGGCAACTAGACGGCCTGCAAGAAGTCATTGGCCCTTTGTCGTCTGGGCACATTCAGCATATCGATTGCGGCAACACAAGCGCCATCAGCGAAAAAGGCGTGGCCACTGCATTGAAAGCAATGCCGAATTCGCATCAAATTGCCATTATTTCATTCAATGACGAGGCCGCGCTGGGCGCTTTGCAGGCGGCTCGTAGTGCCGATCGTGAGGCAGATGTTGTCATCGTAGGCCAGGGCGCAGACCGCTTGATCAGGGGAGAGATACGCGATCCGAAGTGCCGCCTGATCGGCTCCACAGCCTACATGCCAGAACGATACGGTGAAAAGCTGATGGACCTGGCGCTCAAGCTTTTACGAGGCGAATCGGTGCCACCGGCCGTTTACATGAATCACGTCTTTATCGACGCCAGCAACATCGACCGCTACTACCCTCCGGTTGATTGAACCGCCTGACTATCATGAACTGTAAAGATATATTGACCAGAGCCTACGTGCAGGACAACTGTTTCGTCTGCCTGGTGAACTTCAGAAATGCCAGCTGCTTGACTTAGAGGCTGCCCCTGTTCGGTGATTTTTTCAGAGTTTTGAGCAGGTAAATGTACGACAGCTTCTGTATTCGGAGGAACGGTTACAGATAACTGAAAAGTGTCGTTGTCGAGCGTCCATTCTGATGTGATACGGCCGTACATCGAATCCAGGCTGGCTTTGGCAGACGTCAGGCCGCCGCCGGGCTTTGGCTGGATGTTGATTCGTTTGTAACCAGGCGCATTTGCATCCACCTCAATGCCCGCAACTACCTGGTAAAGCCAGTCACCAATGGCCCCATAGGCATAATGGTTAAATGAATTCATGCCCGCATCCTGAAAACTACCGTCCGGTTTGATTCCGTCCCAGCGCTCCCAAATCGTCGTCGCCCCTTGCCTCACTGGATACAGCCAGGACGGGTATTCTTCCTGGTTCAGCAGCTTATAGGCAACATCCGTGTAACCGAAGCGGCTCAACACGTGGCACAAATACGGTGTGCCCACAAAGCCGGTTGTCAAATGATGGCCGCCCTGACGTATCTCCTCCGCCAGCCGACTGGCGGCCAGGGGGCGCAGCGAATCTGGCAGCAGGTCAAACTGTAAAGCCAGCACGTAAGCTGTCTGGGTATTGGGGCCAACGCGTCCCGCAGGGGTCACAAACTCTTCGTTGAAGGCGTGAGTGACCGTTTGAGCCAGCTCTGCATAGCATTCTGCATCTTGCGTTTTGCCCAACACCTGGGCTATATCTGCCAGCAAACGGCTGCTGTAGGCAAAAAAGGCCGTGGCAATCAGCTCATTGTTCGTTACCGGTGTGGGCAGGCGATCATCCTGGCCACGATAGTCCAGCCAGTCACCAAATTGAAAATCATTACGCCAGATATAATCTTCACCAACCCGGCTGCGCATGAAAGCCACCCAGCCGACCATGCTTTCATACTGGTCTTCCAGCAGGCGCGTATCACCGTAACACAGGTAAAGCGTCCAGGGGCAAATTAAGGCGGCATCGCCCCAGGCGGCCGCGCCCGCGCCATCGGCGGCGCTCAGCTCGCCAGGGCCGGTTTTGGCAATAACATCCGGCACCACAAAGGGCACGCTGCCATCAGGCAGTTGATCCGCGCTTAAATCGCGCAGCCACTTGGTAAAAAAGGTGGCAACGTTCATGTTAAAGCAGGCTGTGCGGATAAAAACCTGCGCGTCGCCGGTCCAGCCCAGGCGCTCGTCGCGTTGGGGACAATCGGTGGGCACATCCACAAAGTTGCCCTTTTGCCCCCAAACGATGTTGTGCTGTAATTGGTTTATTAGCGGATTGGAGCATTCAAAGGAGCCAGTTGTGGGCGTGGCTGAGTGCAGCACAACACCCGTAAAGTTATCGGGGATAACCGCACCGGGATACCCCTCTACCGAGACGTAGCGGAATCCTTGAAAGGTAAAGTGTGGTTCAAACTGCTCATCTTCATCAGGCATTCCCTTTAAGGTACAGCGAACGATTTGATCTGCTATGCGCAGATTATCGGTATAGAGGTTGCCTTGTTGGTCCAACACTTCGGCGTGGCGCAGCGTAATTGTTGTCCCCGCCGGGCCGCGAACCCGCATTTTGACCCAGCCGACCATGTTTTGACCAAAATCAAGTATGGTTTCGCCTTTAGGAGAGTGCAGAATTTGCAACGGCCGTAATTCCTCATGCCGCTTAACCAGTGGCCCCACCTGAGCGACAACGTTTTCTTTTGGATGATCGAGATGATACACACCATGCCACTCGCTGTCATCGTAATCAGCCAGGTCCCAACCGGGCTTCTCCAGGCGAGCATCATAAATCTCGCCCTTGTAAATATCAGACATTTGGATGGGGCCTGGAGTGGCCCGCCACTGTTCATCGCTGGTTATGATTTGGGAACGGCCGTCTTCATACACCAACTTAAGCTGCAGAAGCAGTGCCAACTGGTCGCCATATAAATTACGGCCGCCCGTAAATCCCAAATAGCCACGATACCAGCCGTCGCCAAGGATCGCCCCCAGGGCATTATTGCCCGCTTGCAAAAGCTCAGTCACGTCGTACGTCTGGTATTGCAGCCGATGCTGGTAGCTGGTCCAGCCCGGGGTCAGCACGGCATCACCCACCTGCTGCCCATTCAGTCGTAGCTCGTACAGCCCTAAGCTGGTGGCATACAGGCGAGCGGAAACAAGATCGCCGTCAACGTCAAAAGTTCGGCGCAGCAGCGGGCAGGGCTGCGGCCGACTAATATCTTCGGCCCAACCTGGCGCAATCCAGTTAGCCTGCCACTCGCTGCCATCAAGCAAACCCATTTCCCACCAGGCCGGGGAACTTTCCGCTTCATCACCAACCTCATCCCAAACGCGTACCTTCCAATAAACGCGCTGCCCAGACCTCAGCGCCGGACCATCATAAGGCACCTGAATGGATTGAGCGCTTTCAACCTTTCCGCTATCCCACAAAAGCGGCTGACCGCTGGCCAGAGCGACTTCTGAGAGCGCAGCCTGTATTTGGTAAGCTGTTTGGTGAACGCCGCGCCGATCGCTCTCTATTTGCCAGCTCAGGCGCGGCCGAAGCTCATCAATTCCCAAAGGATTGATTTGATATTCACAAGTTAAATTTGATATTTTTGTTAGTGGCATTATCAACACTTCCTTAAGTGTTCTTAAGTTCATTTAATGGGTAAAAGCCGGGGTTCGGCTCCAGCAATCTCAGCCCTTGATTGCACCCGTCGTCATCCCCGATACAAGCTGCTTCTGGAAGAATAAAAACACAATGAAGGGAATAATTGTCATTATTACCACATCGGCAAAGAGAAGATTCCACTGCGAGCTAAACTGACTGATGAAGCTAAATAACGTCAGTGGCGCGGTCACGTTTTCCGCTCCTGGCAGGAAGTAAAGTGGGCCAACAAAGTCGTTAAAGATAGTCACAGATGATGTGACAACTACCGTGATAATGGCCGGTTGCAGCAAGGGCAGAATGACAGAGAAGAATACTCGTAGAGGGGAGGCACCATCGATTAGGGCTGATTCATCGAGCTCTCTGGGAATGTTATTCATGAATGTGCGGAAAATCAGGATGGCGAAGGGCATTGTGTAGGCGACATCGACCATAATCATGCCGAAGAGCGTCTTGTAAAGGCCAATCCACTGCAAAAAGAAGACCGTTGGCACGACTGCAGGCGGAATAATCAGCCCCGCCAGCATAAACGAGCCAACTACCGAAGCCAGCCGGTCGCTGCGGCGTTGCATCACAAAGGCAACAAGCGCCGAAAACAAGACAATCAGCGTAACCGAGCCAACCGTGAGCAACGTGCTGTTCCATAGCGCCAGCACCATCCGGTTGTCGCCAAACGTCATTACTTCCCGAAGGTTTGCCCACAGCTGAAAGTCGCTCGGCCAGCTAAACTCCAAAAGGGCAGCTTCCTGCCGCGTTTTGGCCGCATTGAGCAGGATAAATACAAACGGCACAACAAAAACTATGCCGAAGGTGACGAACATAACTACGTCCGTCAGGACGCTGGTAATAACTTTACGGGCTCTCATAGTTCAAGCTCACTGCGATTGAAGTAACTCATGAGGGGGTACACAATAATGGTCACAAGAACAAAAAGCACAACGTTACCAGCGGTAGACAGACCATAGAACCCCGCCTGATACTGTTTATAGATCACCGAGGTGAGCACATCCGAAGCAAAGCCAGGGCCGCCGCGGGTCATGGTCCAAATCATGTCAAAGGTCCGCAGACCTCCGATAAACGATAACAGGATGACGGTAAAAGAGGCGTTGCGTGCCATGGGTATGATGATGTAACGAAACTTCACCCACAGACCGCCTTCCAGCCGGGCAGCCTCAAAATATTCTTCAGGTATCGACAAAATACCAGCCATAAATATAACGGTGGCAATGCCAAGGCCCTTCCAAACGTCCACGATTACCACTGAGTACAGCGCAAGATCGGGATTGCCCAGCCAATCTGGCTGCGGCAACCCAATGAAGTCCAGGGCCGTGTTAATTAGCCCTGTTGAAGGCTGCATGAGCATGGAGAATGTGATGCCGACGGCGACGGTGCTCACCAATACCGGAAAAAAGGTGACGCTGCGATAGAAATCCTTGAACCGGATGTTTGACGTGAGCAGCATGGCCAGCGGCAATGAGATGATGACTTTGAGGCCGCTGGTGAGCACGGCATAAATGATGGTGTTTCTCAGCCCGGAACTAAGCGAGGGATTGTTCAAAAAGGTGACGTAATTATCTAGTCCAATGAAGGTGGCGTCGAAAAGCGTCCAGCGGGTAAGGCTGTAGTAGAATGACATGCCCGTTGGCACCAGAAAGAACAAGCCAAACACAATTGCTGCCGGGACATAAAACCAGTTAGGGTAGGTGCGCAAGACTGACTGCGCTCGACCAGGGGCGGACATAACAACTCCTTGCCAGAAGCCATCTGTTTTCTGAGGGCAAGCTTATCAACTTCGCCAGCCCTCAGAAAAACAAATATTACAAACTCAATTCAAGCTGATTACCACCCTGGCAGACCAAGCTGCAGTGCTTGCTGCTTAACGTCCTCGTCGTAAGCCGCTGCGGCTTCCTCGGCCGTCATCTGGCCTGTGCCAACGGCAACCAGGAGGTGTTCCAGGTTGGGGCCTTTTACGGGGGAGAGGAATTCCAGCGCTGGAGCTGAGTTGCCGGAGTCGATATAGGCTGCTATGTCCTGCACCGCAGGCAGAACATCCTCTGGAAGCTCAGCACCTTTAACAAGGTAAGGACCAGACGGGGGAATACTCTCATTAAGGGCAGTGATGGCCTCTGGTGAGACTGTAAATGCCAGAAAATCTTTAGCAACTTCGAGTTTTTCGCCAGTGGTGGTCTGTGGTATGTAGTTGGCTGAGAGCATCCAGATAGTGGCACCATTGCTCGCGGCGTCAGGACCTGGCTGCGCAAAGAAGCCAATATCATTTATTTTGTCGGGCCAGTTTGTGGCGATGGTGGGGAGGGCAAAAGACAACATTGGATAGTGTGCGCCTTCACCATTGGCGAGCATCTCTAAGCCCTGGTCAAACGTAGCTGTAGCGTATCCATCCTGATACCACTCTTTTTCGTAGCCCTCTTGGACGTATGCAAATCCAGCCATTGCTGCGGCAGTGGAAGCGTATTTGGCCTCGTTGGCTGTATATTCTTCAGCAAAATTCGGGAAGGCTGCCTGTACGTTGTAGTAGTCAGCCAGCACAAACAGTTGGGAGGTCCAGGTGTCGCCGTAGGTAGCAATGACCGGTGTAATGCCTGCTTCCTTGATTATCTCATTGTTTGCACCGAACTCTTCCCAAGTCACGGGCACGCTCAGCCCCAGTTCTTCGTAGATGCGCTTATTGTAAAGAATTCCACCGCCCATTGCTGACTGGTTTGGCACGCCAAAGACCTGCCCGTTCTGGGATACGGTCTGCTTAAAGGCATCGTCAACGTTTTCCATGAATGGTTCGTTGGTGAGATCAACCAGCGTATCGGAAGGATTCAGGGCCTGGAGCAGAGAGCCAGCATTGTACCAGAAAACGTCCGTCATATCGTCGGTGGCCAATCGCGTTTTTACCACGTTGTCGCCATCGCCGCCCTGTGGCCGATTTTCAATTACAATGGTTACATTGGGATGCGCTTCCATATAGGCATCGGCCAGTGCATGGGCGATAAGCTGGCTGGACTCGCCATCATCAACGAGATATGTCAGCGTGATGGGTTCGGCAGCTTCTTCTTCGGCCGTTTCCTCAACAGTTTCTTCCACGGCCGTATCCACCGGAGCTTCAACCGACTCCTCAGCCGCTTCTCCGCCACAGCTCACAAACAGCAGAGCAAAAATAGATGCTAACGTCAACATAAGAAAGTACTTTTTCATTTTTCTTCTCCTTACCTTTATATATAAATCTGCTTTTCTCACGTTAGTTAAACTTATGTAAACGATTTAGGTTTTTAGAAAGCCGTGCGCCAGATTTGAATACCGGCGCACGGCCTAATCCTCTTACAGGTTTTCCCCTAATGCCCAGAGTGCCGGTCGCGCGGGAAGATGCGTACCGTTCTGCTCGTCAGGTCGCGTGACGAGGAACCAACGTGCACCGTGTAGGTACCAGTTGGCGTCACCCAGCTATCGCTGCTCATATCCCAGTAGGACATAGGATGGTCAGACGAGTTCGGATCGATGACGATGGTCACCCACTCACGCTCCCCTGGCTCCAGCGTCACCTTGGCCCAACCCACCAGGCGCTTCGGTGGCTCGCCCAATCCACCCGGTAGGCTGAGATAAACTTGAGCAATCTCACTGCCAGCCACCGGGCCACTGTTCGTTACGCCAAAGCGCACGAGGATCTCACGACCTTCTTGCACGCGGGTTGTCACTTCTATTTGCGAATAGTCAAAAGTGGTATAGGACAGGCCATAGCCAAAGGGGAATAAAGGCTCAATCCCTTGGGCATCGTACCAGCGGTAGCCAACCTGGAGCCCTTCGGTGTAATCAACCTGGCGAATCCCTTCTTCATCGACGATTCCCGGGTATTGTGCTTCTGATCCGGCCGTGGGCAAATCTGCCTCGGAAATGGGGAACGTCTGCGGCAGCTTACCGGACGGGTTTACATCGCCCCACAACAAGGCAGCAATGGCCGGGCCCATTTCCTGGCCCGCATACCAGACCTCAAAGATGCCTTTTACGTCATCTATCCAGGGCATCAACACGGGGCCGCCGGTTTGTAGAATGACAATCGTGTTCGGATTTGCCGCCGCAACGGCCGAAATCAAGGCATCGCCATCACCGTCCAAGGATAGATCAACCATGTCGTTGAATTCGCCCTGAGTATAGTAACCAAAAACGATAGCCACATCTGCAGAAGCGGCCGTTGCTGCGGCTGAAGCCAGATCGCTACCGTTGTCGAAAACGACGCTGATACCATCCATAGCGGCGCGAGCCGTAATGCCGTCAAGCGGCGCCTCTACCCGGCTGCAGTCAGCCTCTGGGGCCGTGGGTCCGCAAACCGTTTCTGCGCTCACGCCATCCGTCTCCTCGGCCGAGGCGGTCGGCCCAATCACGGCAATGGTGCTGATCGCTGCGCCGTTGAGGGGGAGAATCTGATCTTCGTTTTTCAGCAGAACCGAGCCTTCTTCAGCGACGCGTTGGGCCACGGCCTGATTTTCAGGTGTAGAAACATCGGGCAGTCGCGCTGGCGGTAGCGGATGATCGAAGAGCCCCACCGCAAAGTGAGAGCGCACAATACGGAATGCGGCTTCGTCAATCATCGCTTCCGTAATCTCACCGGAAGCAAGCAGAGCATGTAAAGTATCGGGATTCAATACGCGGCCGCCAACCAACTCCTGATCAAAGCCATTGCTAAGCGCCGGAGCAGCATTGTAGACACCAAAGAAGTCGGACACAACCCATCCCTGGAAGCCTATTTCTTCTTTCAAGATGGTGCGCAGAAGCGTGCCGTTTTCACAGGACCATTCACCATTGATTTGGTTGAATGCGCACATGACGCCACCGGGTTCACCTTCCTTGATAGCGATCTCATAGGGCAGGGTGTAAATCTGGCGTAGCGTTCGCTCATCCATGTTCGATGAGCTGTCGCGCCGGTCCAGCTCTTGCTCGTTCGCCGTGTAATGTTTAATCACGGCTTCCACGGGTTCCTCTGGGTTGTCCTCCTGCAGACCACGAATCATCGCCGCCGCCATCAGCCCCCCAAGGAGCGGATCTTCTCCCAGGTACTCGGAGTTCCGTCCCAAATAGGGAACGCGTCCGCTGGCGAGGCCCGGTCCTAGGAGCACGTTGTTCATCTTGTAGAAGGCTTCATACCCGTGGGCCTGCCCTTTCAGGCGGCTGAGATCTTCATCCCATGTTGCTGCTAGAGCAATTTGGGCCGGAAAAGCAGTGGTGTTGGTAACGCCGCGCGAGGTAACGGCTATGGGGCTGTCCGTATACTGTATGAACGGCGCACAGGGCACCTGTGGCGGCAGTGTGTATGCCGGAATGCCAAATCCTCCGCCAAAATTAGTTTGCTCTGGATTATTGGCGGATGGTTCCACGAGCCAGCGCATCTTTTGCTCCAGGGTGCTGGCGTTCAGAAGCAGCCAGGCACGCTCATCGGCCGTCAGCGAGGTATCCATCCAGGGACAAGCGGTGAGATCGTATACGGCCGTTTCGCTCCCAACCTCAGAAGTAGAAGATGCGGATGCCGTAATCGCAAAAGTTAGCGCAAACACCAGGGCAAGCGCCAATACCAAAAATGGTAGAATGAGCGTGGTACTTATTCTAATTAGAAACCGTTTGTTCATTCGTAATTACCCTCCATCCGAACGATGGTTCGGACATTAAGACTTACAGCAGCAGCAAATGAGAAGATATGGTAAACAAACCAGTTTCGTGTTATAAAAAATGATGAGCGAGACCCCGACACAAACGTGCCCGCCGGGTTTTGTTCATCCCTTGAGGGAGATACTGTCGTCTGCCAAGATAAGCAGTATCTCCTTTTTATTTTCACGATACTTAATGATTGCTGCTTCGTAATGAAACTTTATAATCGTAATTTACACCCTCAGCCAGATCTAATCATCGTCACCTCCTTGTGTAAAAAGGACCGGAGCCGGTCCCGTTGATTCACGAATAATGAGGCGAATCGGCATATCTATCATTTGCACAGGCCGATTCGGCTGTTGAATGCGCGCCAGCAAAAGTTTGACCGCTTCTTGTCCAAATTTAACGGCATCTTTAGAAACCGTGGTCAGGCGGGGCACCAGATAGCTAGCCATGGGAATATTATCGTAGCTAACGATGGACAAATCGGTGGGCACCTTCAAACCGAGATCAGCCGCGGCTCGCAGCACACCAATGGCCAGCATATCGTTAATTGCAATTAATGCGGTTGGCCTTGATGAAAGCTGAAGAAGCCGTAAAGCTGCCTGATAGGCATCCTCTATGGTAGGGCCACACTGCGCGATCAGCGCCGGATCCACCGGCAAACCCGCTGCCTGCAAATATTGCTGGTATGGAATCAGGCGATCTTCTGCCAGAATTGGCGGGGCAACCCCATAGATCAGGCCGATGCGGCGATGTCCTAAGGAAAGCAAATATCCCATCAATTCCTGAGTCACCGTACGGTAATCAGACCAAACTGAGTCAATGCTTTCAGTTGGTTCGCCTATTTTGACAATTGGAAGCTGGCGCTTGATGAGCTGTGAGAGCGTCTTGTTGATGATTTTTGTTTGTGTGGTGAAGGAACCTTGCAGAATCAGCCCATCGATTCTACGCTGGGCCAGGTCTTTCAGCGTGTCTTCTTCGTATTTTTGGCTGAGCGACGTGCTTGAGAGGATGATGCGGTAACCGTGAGCGCGAGCTTCTTTTTCGATCCCATCGGCATACTCCCAGAAATGAGGGTTACGAATATCGGGAATAATGGCGCCAATGGTTCTGGTGCTGCCAGAGCGTAACGCCTGCGCGCGGGCGTCGGGCATGTAACCGAGCTCAGCGACAGCCTCAAGCACACGCTGGCGCGTTTCCTCAGAAATGGGAACACGGCCGTTTGCCTGGCCATTGATCACATAAGAAACCGTCGCCCGGGACACGCCCGCGCGGTTCGCCACATCGACTTGTGTTGGTCGTTTCATAGACCTGAGAACCAGTTTCGATTAGGAGCCTTCTTCCAGGTGCAATCTAGCTGCTCATAACCGAAGTATATGCAGTTCAGTAGAGGGTTTACACGTGCCAATTTACACGTGTAAGTGATAGTCTAGCATTACTTCGGTACCATGTCAAGCATTATTTACACTTGCGTCACTGGCAGGAAAATCAACCGCTCAGAAACGCATAAAAAAAGCCCAGTGGCGTAAGCTCACTGGGCCTTGTTTTTAGATGTGGATGCTACCCCTCTTCACGCTCGCGCAAATGGGGAAAAAGAAGCACTTCGCGGATGGTGGCTTTGTTGGCCATGAGCATCACCAGGCGGTCTATGCCGACGCCAAAACCGCCGTTGGGGGGCATGCCGTAGCGCATTGCCCGTAAGTAATCCTCGTCGATGGGATTTAGCTCGTCATCGTCCTTGGCGTACAGCTTTTGCAAATCCTCAAACCGCTTTTGCTGGTCCAGTGGGTCGTTCAGCTCGGTAAAGGCATTGCCCATTTCCATGCCCGCAATGAAAAACTCGAAGCGCTCCACGTGGTTGGGGTCGCCAGGAATGGCTTTAGCCAGCGGAGAAATATCGCGCGGATAGGTCGTGATAATTGTGGGCTGAATCAGCTTCGGCTCGACAAAATCGCCAAACAGGCCGTCGATCAGCTTGCCCCAGCTGGCCCCTGCAGGGGCATGCCCGCCCGCTTCGCGGATCGCTTTGTTCAGGCTTGGCGCATCGGGATGCTCCATGTAGTCGATTTCAGCAAATTGCTTAATGGCGTCGCGCATGGTGAGGCGCGGCCAATTTTCGGCCAGACTAATCGTTTGGCCCTGGTAAGTAATCTCTGTTTTACCCAAAACGCGCTCGGCCACATATTTAATCATGCCTTCGGTGAAGTCCATCACGTCGTGATAGTCCCAATAGGCAGCATAGAACTCCAGCATCGTAAATTCGGGATTATGCTTGAAGCTAACGCCTTCATTGCGGAAGTCACGGCCGATTTCATAAACGCGCTCAATGCCGCCAACAAGCAGCCGCTTCAGGTACAGCTCAAAGGAGATGCGCAGATATAGCTCTTGCTTGAGCTGGTTGTGATGGGTGGTGAACGGCCGTGCCGCCGCACCGCCATACAAAGGCTGCAAAATGGGGGTCTCTACCTCGA
>JBHIWP010000031.1:0-28387 GCA_041987425.1 Promineifilaceae bacterium (SeqCode)
TGGCGTCCATCAGCCGCTGGGCCTGCTCGCGCAGGCTGCTGGCGGCCGCGCTGCTCTGCTGCACCATGGCCGCGTTCTGCTGCGTCATTTCGTCCAGCTGTGTGACGGCCTGCCCCACCTGGGCGATGCCGGTGGCGCGCGCGTGCCGGACATTATGGGCTCGGCGGGGATGATGAGCATGGTCTATCCCATCCAGGGCCAGCCGCGCGACCGGCAGGTGCCGCAAATTACGGCCATCATGGGTGACTGTTACGGCGGGCCAAGCTGGACAGCGGCCGTTTCCGCCGTCGTCATTCAGGTAAAAGGAACCGTCATGGCCGTGGGCGCACCCGCCATTCTGGACATTGCCACTGGCGAACAGGCCACGCCAGAGGCGCTGGGCGGCTGGGAGCTGCACGCCACCCAGACCGGCCAGGTAGATCTCTTTGCCGAAGACGAGGCCGAGTGCCTCTGGCTCATCCGCCGCCTGCTGGGCTATCTGCCCGCACATGCTGGCGAACTACCGCCCATCTGGCCCGCCGAGGACCCGCCGGACGCCCGCCTGGACAACATCCTGGACGTCGTGCCCGCCAACCCCAAAGAAAGCTACGACATGCACGCCGTTATTAACCTCATCGCCGATGCCGACAGCGTTATGGAGTTTAAGCCGCACTACGACGGCAGCCTCATTACCTGCCTGGCCCGGCTAGACGGGCACGTGGTAGGCTTCCTGGCCAACAATCCCCTGATAACGGCCGGGGCGATGGGGCCAGGCGCCTGTGAAAAAGCCACTGCCTTCATCTGCTTCTGCGACTCGTTCCACATTCCGCTTATCTTCCTGCACGACACGCCTGGCTTCCTCATTGGGCAGGCGGCCGAAATGCGCAAAATGCCCCTCAAAATCATGACCTTCATTCAGGCTCTGCACCAAAGCACCGTGCCCCGGGTCAGCGTCGTTATGCGCAAATCATACGGCATGGCCCACTGCAACATGGCCGGGGGCAACATGCAGTCAGACGTGTTGCTGGCCTGGCCCACGGCCGAAGTTTCTTTTGTGGCTCCGGAAGTGGCCGTAAACATTGTGTACGGCCGTAAACTCAACCAGATTCAAGACCCGGACGAAGCAGCCGCCACCAAAGCCTCCCTCATCGACGAACTGGACCGGGCCAATGCCCCCTGGGACGCCGCTGGGGCGAACCTTATCGACAAAGTAATCGACCCCCGCGACACGCGCTGGGAAATCATCAAAGCGCTGCGCCGGGCGCGCGGGGCTGACGGCCAGCAGGGTTTTGGCCAGCGCCGCCTGGCCAGCTGGCCCCGATTTTTTTAGGCAAACTTTATGGGCAGCGCCTCAACGCCAGACTAAAATAAAACTCGTGAAAGAATTAGGACGCAGATTACCCTGATCAGGTAGATCAGGGTAATCAGGAAAATCAGCGTACTATATTTCAGTTTCAGAAGGAAGCTGCGATTCAAACGACAACTATTTTGCTAGATGGTTTGGCCTTTGCGGAAGGTCCGCGCTGGCACGACGGCAAGCTGTGGTTTTCCGACATGCACACCCGCCAGGTGGCAACGGCCGACCTGAACGGCCGTACTGAAACCATCGTCGAGGTGCCGGGACAGCCTTCGGGTTTGGGCTGGACGCCAGACGGCCGTCTCCTTATCGTCTCCATGACAGACCGCCGCCTGCTGCGCCTGGACCCCGATGGCCTGACCGAAGTGGCCGATTTATCTGCGCTGGCCTCGCACCACTGCAACGACATGGTGGTTGACGGGCAGGGCCGTGCCTACATCGGCAACTTTGGCTTCGACATTTTTGACCGTTCCGCTTCCCCCGCCCTGGCGCAGATTGTTTTGGTCACGCCAGATGGGACGGCCTGCGTCGTAGCCGAGGAAATGGCCTTCCCCAACGGCTCGGTGATCACGCCAGACGGCCGTACGCTCATTGTGGCCGAAACGTTTGCAGCGCGTCTTACCGCCTTCGACATTGCGCCAGACGGATCGCTCCTGAATCGGCGCATCTGGGCCCAGTTTGATGATAAGGGCGCAGCGGCGACGCTAACTGAACTGGCAGGACGAGTTTCGCCAGACGGCATTTGCCTGGACAAGGAAGGCGCAATCTGGGTCGCCTCGCCGCAAACGAAAGCCGTGCTGCGCGCGCTTCCAGGTGGCGAAGTAGCGGACAGCGTTGAGGTCACGACAGTGCCTTACGCCTGTATGCTCGGCGGGCCAGACGGCCGTACGCTGTTCATTCTCACCGCCAAAACATCCCATCCGCGAAACGCTCTGGCGCAAATGAGCGGCAAGATCGAGACGATAGAGGTTGCAGTCCCCAAGGCCGGGTGGCCGTAAGGTCAATGGCCCCTTGTACCCGTATTGGGGCTTCGGTACAATTCATTACACCCATTACAGCCACCTGCGTGGCGGAAGAGAGGGAAGAATGCTTGATTTCACCTTAGACGAAGAGCAGCGAATGCTGGTTGATGCTATTCATCGCTATGCCGAAGAGCGCATCCGCAAGATATTCCGTGATGCTGAGGAAGCGGGAGAGATACCGGCAGAAATCGTCCAGGCGGGGTGGGATGTTGGGATATTGCCCGCGGCTATTCCCGAACAGTACGGTGGCTTTGGTGACCAATATTCAGCCGTGACCGGGTCCCTGGCGGCCGAAGAGCTGGCCTGGGGTGACCTGGCCGTGGCCCTCAACGTTTTGGTCCCCGGCGCAGTCGCCATCCCGGTATTGCTGGGGGGCACAGACGCACAAAAAGAGTCTTATTTGCCGCTTTTTTGTGACGTCACTATTCCCAAACTTGCTGCAGCCCTCATTGAGCCACGCATTCAGTTTGACCCCCGCGATTTAGAGACAACGGCCGTTCGCGACGGCGGCGAATTTGTCCTCAACGGCACCAAATGCGTGGTGCCCCTGGCCAACTCTGCCGAAACATTCCTGGTGTACGCCAATGAAAATGGGCAGACACAAGGCTATTTCGTACCCGCCAATGCAGCCGGTCTGGCCGTAGGCGAGCGCGATAAGCTCATGGGGCTGGGCGCTCTGCCCACTTTTGCCCTCACCCTTTCTGACTGCCGCGTACCGGCAGAGAACAGGCTCGGCGGCGATGGCGGCGTTGATTTTGGGCTTATTTTGAACCACAGTCGGGTGACGATGGCGGCAGCGGCCGTAGGCGTGGCCCGTGCTGGCGCTGAATATGCCAGGGAGTACGCCAAGCAGCGCGTACAGTTTGGCGAACCAATTGCCCACCGTCAATCCATTGCTTTTATGCTGGCGGAAATGGCTATCGATGTAGAAGCCGCCCGCGTCATGGTGTGGGAAGCCGCCTGGCTTTTGGACCAGGGACGGGAGGCCACCCGCGAAGTCACCGTCATGAAGCACTTTGTGGACGACATGGTGGTGCGCGTGGCAGACCAGGCGCTGCAAACCCTGGGTGGCTATGGCTATATTCGCGAATATCCGGTTGAGCTGTGGCTGCGCAATGCGCGTGGTTTTGCCTCGCTAGAGGGATTGGCAATTGCGTAATTGAGTAGTCGCGTAATTGAGTAACTTACCTAAACTGCTAATTACCCAATTACCAAATTACTTGATTACTCCGGTGTGTCGGAGTAGAAAATGATCAATTTTGAAATTCCCCAGGATGTACAGGAAGAGTTGGAGAAAGTAGAGCAGATTGCCAGAGAGTTAATGCAGCCCAAGTCTCGCTACTACGACGAACATGAGCACGAGCGCCCCAAGGAATTTATCCAGGCAATGTGGCCCATTGTTCGCGAACGTTACAGGCAGCAGGTAGCGGAGGCCCAGGAAAACGGAGAGGACACTTCTAACAGTCAGGACGTCGATACCGCTATTTTACACGTGATTTTGCGGATCGAAATGATGAGCTGGGGAGACGCTGGCCAATATTTGTGCGTGCCCGGGGGTGGTCTTGGTGGCACGGCCATTGAGGCGGTGGGTACGCCAGAGCAGAAGCAGCGTTTTCTTACGCGGCTCACTGAAGGAGAACCGGTTTGGGGAGCGATGGCCATCACCGAACCGGGCGCTGGTTCAGACAACAGCTCCATGCGCACAACGGCCGTTCACGACGAAGCGACCAATGAGTGGATTCTCAACGGCGAAAAAATCTTTATCACCAGCGGTGCCCTGGCCCTGAAAGAGTCCAACGGCTTCTGCGTGGTGTGGGCTACTGTTGACCCATCAGCCGGACGCCGGGGCATTAAGTCCTTTGTGGTCGAAGCCAACACGCCGGGCGTGGACGTAAGCCCTGGAATGGACAAATTTGGCATTCGCGCCAGCGACACGGTGGTCATTTCTTTCAGCGATGCCCGCATTCCCTACGACAACATTCTGGGCAGCCCCGAAGTGCAAACGGGCAAGACGTCCAAAGGCTTCCAGGGGGCCATGCGCACCTTCGACGCCAGCCGCCCGGCCGTAGCCGCCAGCGCCGTGGGCATTGCCCGCGCCGCCCTGGAATATACCCAGGAGAAGCTGGCCGAAGAAGGCATAAAGGTCGATTACACCAAGCCGCGCCACAAATTAACGGCCGTTGAGCGCGACCTCCTGGAGATGGAAGCACAGTACAAGAGCGCCTGGCTCCTCACGCTCAAGGCCACGGCGGCCATGATGCACGGCCAGGGCAACCGGCTGGAAGCCAGCATGTGTAAGGCGTATGCCGGTACGGCCGTTACCAGGCTAACGCAAAAAGCCGTCGAGCTGCTCGGCCCACTGGGCTACTCACGAGAATTCCTGGTAGAAAAATATATGCGCGACGCCAAAATCAATGACATTTACGAAGGCACGCGCCAAATTAACCTGCTCATCGTGGCTCGCACTATTTTGGGCTACTCACGCCGCGAACTGAAATAATCAGCTCTGAAAAAGCCAACGCAGAGGCACAGAGACGCAGAGAAAATCGATGGAGACGACCAATTCATGATTAGTTTCGCAGTTCCCGAAGAGGTGCAGGAAGGCAACCAGGTATTCGAGCAGATCGCAGCCGACATCATGCGGCCGAAGGCGCTGTACTATGATGAACACGAGCATGAACGGCCGTCTGAGTTCATCAGCGCCATCTGGCCCATTGTGCGCGACCGCTACCGGCAGCAGTGGGAACGGATTGCTGGCGACAGTCAGCCAGAACAGGCGGACAGTGATAAAGATGGCGTAGATACCTCCATCCTAAGCTTTATCCTGATGATTGAAACCATGAGTTGGGGGGATGCAGGGCAATATTTGTGCCGACCGGGCCGTCGCCTGGGGGGAACGGCCGTTGAAGCCGTGGGTACAACGGAGCAAAAGGTACGCTTTCTCAAGCGTTTCACCGAGGGAGACAAACCTGCCTGGGGAGCCATGGCCATCACCGAGCCGGATGCCGGTTCAGACAACAGCTCCATGCGCACAACGGCCGTTTTGGATGAAGCGACCAACGAATGGATTCTCAACGGCGAAAAAATCTTCATCACCAGCGGCTCGCTTTCGCTAAAAGAGTCCAATGGCTTTTGCGTGGTGTGGGCTACCGTTGACCCATCAGCCGGGCGCGCGGGCATCAAATCGTTTGTGGTGGAGGCCAACACGCCGGGCGTGGACGTGAGCCCCAGCATGGATAAGTATGGCATTCGCGCCAGCGACACGGTGGTCGTTTCGTTCAGCGACGCCCGCATTCCCTACGACAATATCCTGGGCAGCCCAGAGGTGCAGCAAAAGAAGACCAGCAAGGGCTTTCAGGGGGCCATGAAGACCTTCGACGCCAGTCGCCCGGCCGTAGCCGCCAGCGCCGTAGGCATTGCCCGCGCTGCGCTGGAACAGACGCAGGAGAAACTGGCTGAGGAAGGTATTGAGGTGGACTACACCAAGCCGAGGCACAAGCTAACGGCCGTTGAGCGCGATCTGCTGGAAATGGAAGCGCAGCACAAGAGCGCCTGGCTGCTCACGCTCAAGGCCACGGCGGCGATGGTGCACGGTCAGGGCAATCGGCTGGAGGCCAGCATGTGCAAGGCGTATGCCGGTACGGCCGTTACCAGGCTAACGCAAAAAGCAGTGGAGCTGCTGGGACCGGTGGGGTACATGCGCGAATCGCACGTGGAGAAGTGGATGCGAGACGGCAAGATCAACGACATCTACGAAGGTACGCGCCAGATCAACCTGCTCATTGTGGCCCGCACCATTTTGGGCTATTCGCGCCGCGAACTGAAGTAGCACTACTTTCTTTTCGTGTCGAGGACTGTCCCAAAGAGTCTCGCTGCACAGAGGCGCGGCTTCTTGGCAGAAAAACCGCTTGGGTCTTGTAAACCAAACCAATGGAGGGAACGACACACCCATGTTTGATCTAACGGGAAAAGTAGCCATTGTTACCGGCGCCTCACGCGGCATTGGTGAGGCGATTGCCCGCACTTATGCAGCAGCAGGTGCCAGCGTCGTCATTAGCAGCCGCAAGCCAGAAAATATTGAACCTGTGGCCGAGTCAATAAATGGGGAATTTCCAGGGCGCGCTCAGGCCGTCGTGGCCCATGCCGGTAAGCCAGAGAATGCTGCCGCCTTGGTGGAAACGGCCGTAAATGCCTACGGCCGTCTGGACATCGCCGTGAACAATGCGGCCACAAACCCCCACTTTGGCCCTCTGTTAACCTCAGAAGAGTCTCAATGGGACAAAATTTATGAAGTGAATGTGAAAGGCTACTACTGGCTGTGCGAGGCAGCGGCGCGGCAGATGAAAAAGCAGGGTGAGGGCGGTAAAATCATAAACGTTGCTTCTGTGGCTGGCTTGCGCCCGGGCCAGGGCATGGGCATTTATAGTATCAGCAAAGCGGCCGTGATCATGATGACAAAGGTGCTGGGTGCCGAACTGGGCCCGGACAACATTCAGGTCAACGCTATCGCCCCAGGCTTTTTCAAAACCGATTTCAGCGCCGCCATCTGGAAAAATGAAACGCTGGCTCAGCGGGTCATCGACGCAACACCTCTGGGGCGCATGGGAGACACGGATGAGCTGACTGGCATTGCTCTGTATCTGGCAGCGCCAGCGGCTAACTTTACAACTGGCGCTGTGTTTACAGTCGATGGCGGCAGCACCATACGCTAGCTTTTTGGGGTGAAAATGACAAATCAATTTAGTGGGAAAGTGGCCTTAATCACCGGAGCGGCCTCGGGCATTGGCCGCAGCACGGCCCTGGCGTTCGCGCGGGAGGGGGCGCAGGTAATTGTATCTGACGTAGCGGTTGAAGGCGGCGAAGAAACCGTGCAGCTCATTCAGGACGCAGGGGGCGAGGCCCACTTTATCCGGGCAGACGTGGCAGAAATGGACGAGGTGGCAGGCCTGGTGCAAACGGCCGTTGAGCGATACGGCCGTCTGGACATCGGCGTCAACAATGCAGGCATTGGCAGCAACTGGAAGCGCCTTGCTGAATACGAGCTAGAGGACTGGAACCGCGTCATCGCCGTGAATCTAAGCGGCGTCTTCCACTGTATGCTCCACGAGCTAAAGCAGATGGTTCAGCAGGGAAGCGGATCTATCGTCAACATTTCGTCAGTGGCCGGGCTACGCGCTCTGGCCAACAGTGCAGCCTACACGGCGAGCAAACACGGGGTCATTGGCCTGACAAAAACGGCCGCATTGGAGTACGCCACCCAAAACATTCGCATCAACGCCGTCTGCCCCGTCTTTACGCGCACTCCCTTGTTTGAAGCCATGTTTGACATTAATCCGACTTACGAAGAACGCATCAAAAAAAATATACCGATGCGCCGCTACGGAGAGCCGGAAGAGATTGCTCAGGCCATTCTCTGGCTTTGTTCCGACCAGGCCAACTTTATAACAGGCCATGCCCTACCGATAGACGGTGGAATGATGGCCGGCTGAGTGTAAACAAAACTTTCTGTTGAGTGAGTAGTAAGCATCCTCAGATGCGTCTCGACTGATGCGTTCGCATTCGAGAATGCTCACTCCGCATTTCATATTTGTTTGCACTTAGGCAATTCGCAAATAAAAGGAAAATATTATGTCTCTGGAACACGCAGTTGCGGATCTAAAAGGAAAAGTTGGTACCGAAACCCATGTGGGTTCGTGGCTAAAAATTACCCAGGAGCGAATTAACCAGTTTGCCGACGCCACCCTGGACCACCAATGGATTCACGTAAATCCAGAACGGGCTAATGCGGAATCTCCATTTGGCACCACCGTGGCTCACGGTTTCCTGACGCTCTCTCTCATCCCCCACCTTACCGGAAGCGTCAACCCGGACAAGCCAAGCTACCCAGGAGTGAAAATGGGCATCAATTATGGGTTAAACAAAGTTCGTTTTCCCAGCCCGGTTCCCGTAGGCGCCAAAATTCGGGCCAGAACCACGCTGCTGAGCTTTAAGGAAGTGACTGGCGGCGTTCAAATCGTTAACCAGGTGACGATTGAAATAGAGGGGCAAGAAAAACCTGGCTGCGTTGCCGAAACGGTTTCCCTGCTTTACTTTTGAGCTTCTTCCAGCATGTGAATGGAGGTCAAAGCCAAACGGCGCAGATCTTCTTCCGGATCCAGGGCGAGCAGCGCCTGATAATCGGCAATGGCAGCAGGAAAGTTGCCTAGCTGGGTGTAGGCGGCAGCGCGATAGGCATAAATTGTGGGAAACGTTTTGGGGTGCATCTCAATAATGCGGCTAAAGTCATCTACGGCCGTTTCGTACTGGCCCAATGACATCCAGGCATCGCCACGCCCCCAATACGCCTGAGCAAACTGATCGTCCTGATCAATCGCCCGATCAAACTGAGAAATTGCCGCTTCATACTCGCCACGCTCCAAGTGAGCTACGCCACGCTGATACAGTTCAACCGCGCGGTTGGGAAACAGCTCCCCCCAGCCTATGCCCAGCAGCAGGCCCACGCCAACCATCAGAGCCAGACGGAAGAACCCACGGGCAGAGGCCATAACAAACGGCCGTTTCCCGGCAAGCGCTGGCCGTACGATCTCCGGCAGCTCAGGCGCTGGGGCAACGTGCTCAACGCTAGCCAAGATTTCGTTCAGCAAGTGAGTTTCCAGGGCCACGCTTCCCAAATCAACCGAGCGCTCCAATAGCTGCAGGCTTTGCAGCGCCGTCGCTTTTGCCTGGGCCAACGCTCCTGATTGCACAAGCAGCTGAGCCCGCACCCGCAGCAAGACCTGCGCCACCTCCAGCGCCAGCGCATTGTACGTTTCTGGCTGGATGAGCGCCAGCCAGGCCTCAGCCTGCGGCGAATCGTTGGCAAACCGCGCCGTAAAATAGGCCGCGCTGGCAAAGATCACGGGGGAGCGCAACGCCGGTGGCTGTTCTTGTAGCAAAGCTAATGTCTTGTCCAGGAAAACGGCTGCGTCTTCAATCTTTCCCTGCTCCAAGGCGCGCAGATGAGCAATGTAGTGCCCAACCAGCGCCTCGCTGCTATCCGATGGTGCAGCCAGGGCGTCTGCCAATAAATTAGGGTCCAGTGCAGCAGGCGTTGTGCCGCGCAAAGAAGCTTCTATTAAATTGATCAGGGCCAGTTGAGCCGTAATGGCCTCTCCCCCGCGCCAAAGCTGCCAGATTCTGGCGGCATCAGTGTAAATGTGGCCGATCTTCTGCGGAACGGCCGTTGCTGGCAGCAGTAGCACCGCGGCCAACAGCAGCCAGAGCAACGTCAAACCCCACCCGTATGAAACAACCTCATCTTGCAGAACAAAATTTAGGGCCAGCAGCAGGCATAGCTGGCTAACGGTTGCTATTGGCCCCCCGGCCAGGAAGAGTATCCGTGCCCATTTATGCTCGCCGGAAGACAACGGGATAGAAAGGGCCCGACCCTGCCACTGCACCACATTGTTGTGGATGAAGCTCAGGTGCAGTCCGTTGGCCTGCCGCGCAATGCGCAAGGGGCCAAAGGTGACAAGCACAAAGCGAAACCCCACCAACTTTCCGGTCATTAAATGGCCCAGTTCATGCCAGGCGACGGAGAGAAAAAGCGCCAGTGGAAATAGTAAGAACGTGCTCAGGATAAGAACGGCCGTTGATGGAACCACAAAATTGGGGCGTGGGGCGCGCAGCACCAGCGGCAGCAGCAGCAACATGGCAACAATCATCAGCACGGCCGCGCTAATTTGCTGCCAACGCTGCCTCGTTTTTTGCTGGCGGCTTGGCTTTGCCGCAAAGTGCTCAGGCACCACCGTTAGCTTCATAGCGCAGAAGTATAGCGAGACTCAATGAAGGCACAAAACCCGCTTGATAAATTAGAACATCAGTGCTAGACTTTTTTAGTCTTTAAAGATAGAACAGGTAATTCTTTAGCAGCATCTAGAAATAGAGTACAGATAAGACGGATTGGACGGATTAGCACTAAACTTTTAAAAAGGAAAGCCGCATGGAAATTGATTTGCAATTAGACGCCTGCCTGAGCCGCACAACGGTTGATGCCGCTGCGGCGGGGCTGCACCTGCTGGATTTTATTACGGGATTGAGCCAGGGGGTGACGTGGTCGCTGCACCGCGGGCAAATAGACTTTTTGGCGGAACGGCCGTTTTGCACCTTGCGCCCTGCCAAAACCCACATCACCTGCCAAATCCCCGGCACCAAAACGGCCGTTCGCCTTACGAGTCCTTATGACGTCGATGCAACCCTGCAAGAGCGCATCCGGCAAGCCCACCTGCTGGCCCAGCGCCACTGACCAAATTCGCCTTTTGCCCAAAATCAGAGTAGTGTACCGTTGCAAATTGGCATAGTACAACTAAAAGCTAGCGAAGCGCCAAAGGAAGGGTGTTATGTCTCAAGAGCAGCTATTTTTGGCCATCAACCAACTGGCAAACGCGTGTCATTCCTACTCAGATATAGATATGGGGCAGCCGTTTCACTGGCGAAAACATGGCGAAGGGGTGCGCATGACGCTTATCGGCACCTACCATGAGCTGCGCGACCTCGCGGCAACGCTTAGCAACAGGCGCAGCCAGGAAGGCCCAGTTGTCACGCTGGCCCAGCAAGTTTTAGGGCAATATCATTTAGGCTACCGAGAGCTGCAAGCAACCTTGCTGTGCATCTCCGACGAGCAGTTTGAGCAGGAACCGGCCACAGGCGAGTGGCCGCTGCGCGTTACTCTAGGCCACATCATAGAAGCAGAGCGCACTTTTTTTACGCTGATCTATCATGGATTGGAACAACAGCAGGCGGGCATAGCCCCACCGTTCTCCTTTCCTTCTGGCGAAGTAGAGCGCGTAACCGGCAGCAATGATGCCCTTTACGACATTCTCGACAACCAGCCATTATCCACCGTTTTGCACATCTACGATGAATTTCACCAGCGCGTTATGACGGAGCTGGCCGACCTGCCGGATGAGCAGTTTTTGGGGCCATCACCTATTTGGTGGGAGGAGGAAGAATATTCCTTGCAGTACCGTCTGCACCGCTTTGATGCACATCTGCGACAGCACCACGTCCAAATTGAGAAGACGCTCCACGGCCTTAACCAGCCCGAAACGGAGGCCCGTCGTCTTCTGCGGCTGGTTTTTCGTGCCCTGGCGGGAGTGGAGAATGCCACGCTTGGTGCGCCAGCCTTGGGGCAGGCAGACCGCCAGGCCCTGGCCGAGGCCGTTCAAGCGAGAACGGCCGTAGTACAAGCTACTATTGCCAATTGCCATCGTCTGGAAACGGCCGTTAAAGACAATGATGTTCCCACTGTAGAAGAAATCACGGCTGTTAACCCTCAATTAGCCAGAGCGCTGGGGCAAAATGGACATCCGCTGCTGATGAACGCTATTTACGAACGGAAAACGGCCGTTGTAGAAGCGCTGCGGGCCGCTGGAGCTGAACTGGATGTGTTTGCCGCCGCAGCGCTGGGCGATCTGGCACGACTGAAAGCGTTGTCCGAAAGATGGTCCGGCTACCTGAACATCTTTGCCCGGGATGGCTTTACCCCGCTGCAGCTGGCCTGCTACTTCGACCAGGAAGCGGCCGCGCTCTGGCTTATTGAGCAGGGCGCTGAGGTGAACGCAGTCGCCAAGAACAAGATGAAAATCGCTCCCATCCACGCCACGGCTACCCACGGCAATTTGTCAATTTTGCAAGCGCTATTGGAAAATGGCGCAAACGTGAATGCAGCCCAAGAAGGTGGGTATACGGCCGTTCACCAGGCCGCACACCGCAATAATGTACCCATGGCCAGGCTGCTGCTCAAGTTTGGGGCTGATCCGCAGCAGGCAGACGCAAAGGGACAATCGGCGCTTCAGTTGGCACAGGCGGAAGGCAACGACGAAGTGGCAGCCGTTCTGGCAGGATAATTACGTGTAAGAGCCAAAAATAGAAGGTTGAAAACCGAAAGGTCAGCGTTAATTTACGGCCGTCTTACACCAATGGCTGCCAGTTTCCGGCAAACAGAGCGAACCTTTCTTTATCTTTCGACTCAAATTTGGATAGCTGATTCGCCAGGATGACCACATCAACCCCATACAAATCGGCATAGTAGGAGATAGTTTCATTGTTGAAGCCAACGGCCGTGTCAATTCTGCAGCCAGTGTTGCCAAATTGCTGGACGTGTGCCTGAAAACCACGCAGTGCCGTGAACAGAAGTTCCTGGTCAAATTCGTGATCTTCGCAAATCACCAGCAGCACAAGCTCCATCTTTATTTTGGCCGCAAAATCTAAGACTGACGTGACGACCATGTCTGAAAGATATTCAAATTGGATCGGCAGCAAAATACGCTGGACGATGCTGGGGTAACTTCTAGGACGCTGCCAAAGTGAGGTGGTGACCGGCAAATAATGCCAGGCACATTCCGTTGTGGTAGCTGAAGGAAACGATCTTAACATCAGGATGCCCCCTAATTTCACATAAAATATGCTACTGAATTGGAATACAGGAGAGTAAAAACTCTTTAAAACTTCCACACGTTACCCAGGCAGTGGTGTGATAATTAAGAAGCCTTGTTGACGGGAGCGAAATGGTAATGCAGTTGTGTGGAAGTAATGCGCCTCAATTCTTTCCGACAAAAGAACAAAAGAAGATTGCTTCAGGAGCGGGAGCCTTTCTTACGACTACCCTTACAACATCATTAAGTGTAATCAATTCATTAGAGTAGCACAAGGGTCATAGGTATTGTGTACTAATATTTTAATCTTCCAATGCCTCTGAGGAATTCCCCACTCCAGTAACTGCAAATTAGCGCTTGCTGTAAAATGTGGAGAACAGTTGCACCACGCCGTAAACTAATTGAAAAGAGCAGGCTGCCGTTCTTGATAGCAGCCGGATAATAGTGCGTGGAGGTTTTTGAATGCAGCGAAGAAGATTTATGTTTGTTCTTTCAGGGCTAGTGGGGGTTTGCTTGATAATGGCCGTTGCCATCTACATCTACGCCCGCCAGCAAGTAAACTTTGCTCCGGTAATGAGTGATGGTGCGCTAGCCAATATCGCCGTGCCAGACGGTTTCAGCGTTCAGATATTTGCCCAAGGCTTGAGCGGTCCCCGCTTTATGGCCGTTGGGCCAGATGGCGTGCTCTACGTTGCAGATCGGGGCAACAATCGCATTGTTGCCCTGCCAGACGCCAACGGCGATGGTCAGGCGGATGCAATTCGCGTGTTTGCCGAAGGTTTGAACAGCCCTCACAACATGGTTTATCATGAGGGCGATTGGTACATTGCCGTAACTGAAGGTGTCGTGCGCCTCTCAGATGAAGATAACGACGGCAGCGCCGATTCACAAACGACGCTTATCGACACCTACCTGCCCCCTGGCCAGCACAGCAGCCGCACCATTGCCTTTCTACCAGACGGCCGTCTGCTCATCTCCGCCGGGTCCACCTGCAACGTCTGCGAAGAAGAAGATCCGCGCCGCGCCGCCATCACCAGCTACGAAAGCCCCCTGGGCCAGGAACAGTTAACGGGAGAACAAATCTACGCCACCGGCCTGCGCAATGCCGTCGGTCTGGCTATCCACCCCGAAACCGGGCAGCTCTGGGTAACCAACAACGGCCGTGACCTGATGGGCGACGATACACCGCCGGAAACAGTCTACATCGTGGAAGAAGGCGCAGATTATGGCTGGCCTGCCTGCCACAGCGGCACGGTCCTGGACCCCGAATTTGGCTTTGACGGTGCCTGCGAAGCCTCCGGGCAGCCGGTAATCTCTATGCAAGCACACTCCGCCCCGCTGGGACTCACCTTTTACACTGGTAACGCGTTTCCCGCTGAATATCATGGTGACCTGTTCATTGCCTTCCACGGCTCTTGGAACCGCAGCGTGCCCACCGGCTACAAAGTTGCGCGCGTGCCGCTAGACGGCAGCAGCCCCACTGGACCAGTTGAAGATTTTGCCACTGGCTGGTTAAATACCGATGATTCCTCAGACGGCCGTCCCGTTGACGTCATCGTTGGAGCAGATGGCGCGCTTTACGTCAGTGATGACAAAGGCGGCTTTATTTATCGAATCTATGCCGATGGATGAAATATGTCGATTTTAACCCTGATCATTCTGCTGCTCATGTTTATTACGCCCATCATTTCCGTGATGACGATCTTGCTTCGCTTTGCCGAAAAAAGACAGGCTGTCACCTGGCCCCAGACCAGCGGCCAGGTAACCGATGTACGCCTGCTGCAAAGCGGCCGCGAGTATCAGCCATTGCTGGAGGTGAGCTACACGGTGGACGGGCAGAGCTACAGCAGCCGTCAGCATCCGGTGAGCAAAACCGGCCAGGCCAAAGGCAGCAAGCAGTGGGCGCGGGAGTTGAGCCTGCAGTATAAGCCGGGTACGGCCGTTGCCATCTATTACGATCCTAATCGCCCCAAACGCGCTACCCTGCACCCGCAGAAAATGCAGGCAAGCGACTCCCGCCTGCAGCTCACCAGCGCCGCCATGCTCTTGCTCTCTATCGGCATTCATCTGCTGGGCGCGCGCGGCCTCATTGCCAACTTTCTGGCTCTATCCGGCAGTACAGTTTTTATCGCCATGCTCATCTCAACCGTCGTTACCGTGCTGCTGGGCGTGGGGCTTGGCTTGCTTATACAAGAAACGCGCCAGGCAAAGCGTTAAGCACCTGATCCATGACTGCTTTGCTCCGAATAAGCCGCCGCTGGCTGCTGCTAAGCGGCATTATTTTCCTCTTTCTCTGCTTTGGTGGATTGGCTTATCTTATCACCAGCTACCCGATTTTGGGCAGCACGGCCGTTGCCAATCCCCCAATCAACTGGACCAGCCTTCCCTCACCCGCTGTCATACATCCAGGCTTCACCAGCTTTACCAACGCGCAAAAAATCAATGCACTGGCCCAGCGCGATGGCTTCATTTGGGCCGCCAGCGACGGTGGGCTTCTCGTCTGGTCAGAAAGCGATCTGAGCCAGGTGGCTCAATTCAGCAGCGAGCACGGCCTGGGCGAGAACCGCACCAGCAGCCTAGCCGTGGGGTTAGACGGTGCCATTTGGGTAGGCACTGCTTCGGCGGGCGTCAGCCGCTACGATGGCGTGGCCTGGCAAACGTTCACTGAGGCTGACGGCCTGCCCGCAAACGCTATACGCGACCTGGCCGTTAGCGCCGACGGCATGGTGTGGGCAGCCACCAGCGGGGGAATCGGCCGGTACGACGGCCGTCGCTGGTTTAGCTACAACCGCAGCCGCACTTTGCTGCAACTGCCCAGTAACAACGTTACCAGCCTGGCCCTCGCTGCCGATGGCCTGACGCTTTACGCTGGCACTACCGAAGGAGTGGTCCGGTTCAACGGCCGTTCCTGGGACAGCCTGGCCCAAATTGGCAGCCAGGCAGTCAATACCGTACAACACGTGGCCATCACGCCAGACGGACGCGTCTGGGCGGCGACCCAGGCGGGCCTATCGGTCTACGATGGCAGTGGCTGGCAGCTGTTCACCACCGCCGACGGCTTAGCCAGCGAAGACGTGCGCAGCGTAGCGGCCAATGCCGACGGTTCAGTCTGGCTGGGCTACGGTGAGCAAGGACTGGGCTTGACACAGGTGGAATTGAGCGGCGGGCTGCCTTTGATCACGGCCGTTTCCCCACCCAACGAGCAAATTTTCGCCATTTTACCATCCGGCAGTGACCTTTGGCTGGGCAGCAGCACCGGTGTACTGCGGCGAGCCGCCAGCGGCGAGTGGCAAACCATTACCCCGCCCAGCGACATCCCTTCAAACAGCATTGTCAGCCTGGTGGTGGCCGATGGGCAACCCTGGCTGGGCGGCAGCGAAGGGGTAAGCCGCTTCGACGGCAGCCGATGGCACGCGGCGACGGTCGGTTTGCCAGATACGGCCGTTACCAGTCTTAATCGCGACAGCGCAGGGCAGCTCTGGGCCACCTTTAGCACTGTCGGCCAGGGCGCTACCAATTATGATTTTGCCGCTGACAGCTGGCAGCCAGTGCGCTGTCCAGTGGGCGGGCCTGCCTCGCCCTACGTGCGCCACATCGTGCAAACGGAGGATGGCCTGCTGTGGTTTGCCACAGAAGCCGGATTGGCTGTGTACGACGGCCGTTCCCAACAGTGGAGTTTGCTCAACGCCAGCGATGGCCTGCCGAGTAACGTGGTGCAGGCGCTGGCGCTTCATCCCAATGGCTCTCTGTGGGTAGGCACGAATGCAGGATTGGCAGTGTGGGAAGACGGCCGTTTCACGACGCTTATCCAGGACGACGTACGCGAAATGGCTGTCGGGCCAGATGGCACCGTCTGGTATATCACCGCCGACGCCGTGTATCGCTGGCGTGATGTCCAGGCGCAAAATATCGTGCCCCCACCCGTCAGCCAGGTGTACGATGTGCTGGCTACCGCAGAAGGCTTCTGGCTGGCGGCCCGGGAAGGCGTTGCCTTTTTTGACGGCGCGCAAATGGAAAACGGCCGTTGGCTGCGCTTTGGGTCCAGCGGTGGCCTGCCGGGTGACCGGGTGACCGCACTGAGCCAGGCCACCGACGGCACGGTCTGGGCCAGCAGTGAGCTGCTGCCGGAAGACCCTGCGCTGGGCAGCGGCCTGTACGGCACCTACACTGTACGCCACAACTACCTGAGCTTTTTTAACGGCCGTTCCTGGCAGTCGACCATCCGCCCGGCTCCCGTTGGCCTGCTGCATCCTGTTATCACCAGCATTGTTTCCACGCCAGATGGGTCTACCTGGCTGAGCAGCCTGGGGGGCATCAGCCGGTTCGACGGCCAGCAGTGGCAGCAGTTCAGCACGCTCGATGGCCTGCCTGGCTACGAAGTCTATCAGCTGTTGGCTACAGATGATTCCATTTGGGCGGTGACCAGCGGCGGGCTGGCGCAGTTTAACCTGGCGACGCAAAGCTGGAAATCTTTTACCGGCATAGGGAACTGGCCAGACCTGGCCGCGGTGCCGCTGGCTGCCGACGCCAGCGGCACGGTCTGGGCGGGCAGCGGCACGGAACTGCGCCGTTACGACGGCCGTCGCTGGCAAAGCGTGCCCATTGCGCTGCCGGACCCGGCCGTTGAAGTGCGAGACTTTGTGGCGGCGGCAGACGGCCGTCTCTGGCTAATTGCTCACTTAGACACGCCGCAGCAAGATCAGCACCTGCTGGCAGAAGTTGACGGGCAAACCTGGCAGTGGCATGAGGTAACCCTACGGGCTGGCGGGCAGTTTGCCCCGTTTAGCCACCTGTGGCTGGGGCCAGACGGCCGTCTTTGGGCCAGCAACGATACCAGTCTGTGGACGTTCGATCTGCCCGCGGGTAACGTCAGCCAGCCCAGCCAATACCCGGAGCTGATCCGGGCCATCACCGATTTAACGTTTTTGCCAGACGGCACGCCCGTGGCCACAACCCGCTTTGCCATCTCGCCCCTGCTGCTGAGGCCCGGCGGCGCGACGCCGCTGGAGGTGCCGCTGGAAGCTGCCAACGCTTTTGCCATCCACGCTGCACCAGACGGCCGTCTCTGGCTAGGAACCAATCAGGGCGCGGCACATCAGCTGACAGATAGTAGCTGGCAGGCGCTGCCCCTCACGGAGGCAGAGATTGCTCAAACCGTTACAGAACTGGCAGCCGCGCAAGATGGCAGCCTGCTGTTGGGCACCAGCAGCGGCGGGGTGTTGCGCTGGACCGGGGGGCAAGTCTCGTCTCTTACGAGCCAGACTGACAGCAGCGAAGGCTCGCTCATCAGCGCCTTGCTTGAGGCGGAGGGCGGTACGCTATGGCGCGCCAGCTTTGGTGCCAGCGTCGCCCGGACAGACGGCGAGCGCTGGCAGCTCTTTCCGGCTACGCCGCCCATTTATGCCCTGAACGTGCAGGAAGCGGCCGTTTCCGACGCCAAGACAATATGGCTGGCTACCACCGATGGCCTGGTTTCGCTCACTACGGTGGGCGAGCGAACCGTTTGCCAGCCCGCTGGCGTTGATTATCCAGACCCAGCCGGTTTGTCTGCCGATCTGTTGGGGCGTTTATGGCTGGTCTCTGAACGAATGATTTATCGGGGAAATGCGGCCGAATTCGAGCGGATGGGAACGCGGGCTCTGCCGGTTACGGCCGTCGCGCCAGACGGCGCGGTCTGGTACGTCACGGAAACGGACCTGGTGCGAGTGCAGGGGAACCAGCGTCTGCCGGTAGCCCACAATTTGCCTCCGGAAACGATTACCGCCCTGGCGATCGCGCCCGACGGCACGGTCTGGCTGGGCACGACTGAGGGAGCAGCCGTCTTGCAAGGCGGCCAATGGCGCACTGTCACGGCCGCAGACGGGCTGGCCAGCAACCACGTTACCCACATTGCCATTGCTGCGGACGGGTCTGTGTGGTTAGCCACAACGGGTGGGGTTAGCTGGATACGGCCGTAAGCTTCTAATCAGTAGCACCTATTTCGGAATTTACTTTTCCGTCGCTGGGATGATTTACATTCGATACTTTTACTGTGCTTTGTTGCCAGGCCTCTTCAAATTGATTTAAAAAGAAGTTGGTCCAATATTCATCTCTCTCACGGAATATCTCAAACTTGGGCGTGTTTTTGTTTTTCCATGCCGGAAGATAATATCTCATCTGCAACCGACAATTGGCTCTATGAGGATTGGTTGCTATTAAAGCAAAGTGCGTTTTGCCGGGAAATTCTCTCACTTCAATCTTCCCGTTAATAGTGGGTTCCAGCGATAGAGCCTCCAGCCTCTTGAGACTTTCCTCCTGCCTGGCCTCGAATTGATCTTGTGAGGCAATAAGCACTTTAATGCTTCCGTTACTTCTTTCCAAGCACTGCCTTAAGAGGTAGATATGAAACGATATGGTCCCTCCCAGATCAATGCCGTAGAGATAAATTTCTTCCGCATTTTGTAGATAAGGCTTGAGGTCTGGGTTATTTTCAAAAAAGAAGTCTTGGGCTCTGGCAGAACTGAAGAGCATCTTGTGCCTGCTATCTTCTTTTTGGAGCATCTCTGGGGACCATTCTGCGGCGCGCGCCCACATATCCTCAAACTGATCTTGAAAATAAGCGTACCAAAGCGAATCATCTGACTCATCCAAGGTGAAGATAGGCGGCGCACCGTAACCGCCATGATGGGGGTATATTTCAACATTCATTTGCCCTTTCGATCTGGCCCTGCGGAAAATTTGCAGGCCAAATGATGGTGCGTAGGGCAATAACCGTATCTCAAACGCCCCGGCGTTTCCTTCATTAACAAATCCTTCCTGCTTTTCCCACAAATACCCAATATCACTTAACGAAGCATCTAGCCGCTTTCTGTAATACTCTATATCCTGTGATTCGCTTCTGGCATTGGCCATTTCAACGGCCGTAGAGCGGGGGTCAATGATCAACAAGCGAACCGGCGTGCCCTCAGCCAGACTGTCACGCAACAGCGTAAAGTGTCGATTAATGGTTGATGTCAGGCTGACACCACAAAGATCGATCGCATCCGCTTCCTGAATCATGGGGCCAATGTCCGGCAGCTTCTGAAAAAACTTTTCCGCCTTGGGGCGCTCTCTATCCAGCCTGTTGAGCAGTTGCGCCACGCGCTCACTCAAATCCCAGTCATCCAGAAAGAAAAAAAGATTGAAGAAGAAAAAGACAATTAGCGCCCCAATGAGTTCTGTAGATACATTGAGCAGAAACGCCTGCCAGTCCTGTGTGGGATTCGCCGAACTGAGGAAAACCCAATAAGTATAGAGAGCAATTAGCGCCGAGAAAACGACTAAACCACCAATCAGTAAGCGTGACTTCGTTTTACGTTCCACAACAACTTCCTTTGTGCTTGGCGTCTGTTCTAATTAGAAACTACTACAGTCCGGCGGAAATTCACATAAGGTTATTATGTTGAGCTCGCCGCACTGTTTAACTATTGCGCCACAGGTCAAAATCGGATGCGAACTTCTGCGGCGCAATACTAGCCATCCCGAACGCTGAGGCGGCGAACGTAATTGACCAGGTGCCACGCCTGCTCCTCCGTGAGACGGTCGCCAAAGGCAGGCATGGCAGTTTCTTCAATCCCTTCTAAAATCCAGTAGTACAGATCCCCATCAGTGTGGGTGGCGGTGTGCCCGGCGGCAAAATCGGCCGGAGGCGGCGACAGACTTAGCGCCGTGGGGCCGTCACCCCGCCCTTCAGGGCCATGGCAGGCAACGCAGTTTTCGCTGAAAAGCTCTTGCCCAATGGCAACTGACTCTACGTCTGGCAAAATGGGGTTGGTGGCAAATTTGGCTGGTGTATACTCCTCGCTAAAGAAAGTAAAGAGCTGCGAGCCACCCAGCCAGAAGCACACCAGGCTGATGGCCAGCAGGGCTACGAGTTGACCTTCGTTCTTGGCGGCGCGTACGCCCACGAAGCCCCAAACCAGAGCGAAAAGCATGATGCCAGCGCCAGTGGCACCGCTGCCGGTACGGTTCATAAATTTGGCGAACTCTTCTAACGGCCGTAACCCGCTATCCACCTCACGAATAGTGCCCCCCACGCCCGCTTCCAACCGATAGGCGGCAAAAGTATCAAACGTATCGGGACGGCGAATGGAAACCTCTACCTGCCAGGTGCCGATCAGGCTAATGTAGCTGCCCTCCAGACGGTAACGGCCGTTTCCCAATGAATTGGCTGTGCCGGTCGAGGAACCAATCGATTGTCCCAAAAACGTATAGCGTATGGAAACCTCTTCAGCATTGGTAACTGGCTCGCCATTTTCATCGGTAATTTGGATATCAAAGGTGTTGGCGCCTACCAGCGCAGGCTCGATTTGCATTTCTACCTGCAAATCTTCGGCCGACTGGGTAACGGTAGTTTGGCCGGGCGCGTCGGCTAGCAAAGGCGCATCTACGCCACGCTGCAAATCGGTGAGAACGCCGGCGGCTGCCAAAATCAGAAGCGCAACGATCATTTCTGCCCAGACCAGCAGGCTAAAGTTGCGCAGTACGCGCGGTGTGCGCTGATCCTCCGGCTGTTCATACACTGCGCTAAGCCGTGGCTTCACCAGCCACAAATTGACTCCGGCAATAGCCATCGTGATCAGCGCCAGGCCAATTTTGCCCAGCAGCGTCAGGCCGTAGGCAGTGCCAATTAGCTCTGTCCAGCCGCCTACATGCTTGGCTGCCAGGTATCCGCCGCTGGTGAGCAGCAGGCCCACGGCAATGGCGGCAATGGCAGAAAAGTTGAGCATCAGGCTAAGGTTGAGCCAGGAGCGGGCTTCATTATTCAAGAGACGCGCCTGCCAGAGTGAGAGCGCCAAAAAGAGTAGGCCGCCGACCCAAATGGTCCCGGCAAGCACATGCACCCAATCGATCAGAACAGACTGAACTGTTTCTTCATTGAGAGCAGCACTATGGCTAATGAGGGCCACGGTGAGCGATAGGCCAACGGCCAGAACAAAGCCAAGCCACCATTCCCAGCCGCGCAGTTCTCTACGTCCGTTTTGCACGTCTACAAACAGGCTCAAGTTAAAGTGAGAAAGTGCCAGCAGCAAAAAGCGCACCAGCCACATAGTGCCAAAACGGGTGCTAATCCAGCTTTGCAGATTGGACGTTTGCAGCAAGTCGTAGACGCGGGTCTGGTCGATAAAGATCAGCACCAGCCCCAGGCCCACCAGCACAATGCCAATGATGCCAACACGAATGCCTAGCTGGGCCAGCTTAAGATCCAACGCCTCTTCCTCTGCCTCTAAATCCACATCAGCCATGATAGGATTCCAAACGAGCAAGCGAAAGGCAAAAAGGCCCATTAGCAGGGCAATACCGGTTAGCGTCAGCCAGCGGGCCGTGGCGCTAAGTGGGGAAAGCTGGGCCGTGACGGTGTTTTCTGTGGCAACGGCCGTTGCCGCCACGCCAAAGCCAAAGGCAAAAGTACCGCTGGTGGTGTGCCCATCCACAGCAGAGAGCACCTGCCAGCTCACCAGGTAAGCCCCCCGTTCCAGGTCGGGCAAGGCCACAGCGGCCGTGCGATTGTCGGCATCGAGCAGCTGCAATGGGCCTGTTTCTACCGCTTCACCCGCCTGGGTCAGCAGATCGATCCGGCTCAAATCCACCACAATCGGCTCGTTAAACTGAATAATCAGGTTTTCGGGCAGCTCATCCAGCAGGGCGTTGGGTGCCGGGTTAGAAAATTCAGGCACCGCGTGAGCAAAAGCAGGCCGGACCCAAACCCAAAGCAGCCCAGCCAGCACGGCGAGCGTTAACATAGTGCGACGATAATTCATAATTGCTAAGTGATATAAGTGAAAAGTGAAAAGTGATAAGTGAACTTTGCCACTTTGCCACTTTTCACTTTTCACTTTTTACTAAACTCTATTCCTCAACAACAATGGTAACAGAGTCGCCATCTTCAAACTCTTCATGAGAACCGTTGGCGAGGAAAACGGAAATTTCACGTTCGCCCGGTTCCAGGCCAGGCAACGCTTGATCTGTATTGCCGCCTGATACCATGCCAAAAGAGACGCCATCTACATAGACATGCCAATGGTTATCATCTTCGCCGAGCTCAAAGTTTTCTACCTCCACTTCTACCAAAACCTGATCCAGGTTGCTAAACGTCGCACCTTCTTCTGGAGAAAGAATGGTAATGGTCGCGCCACCCTCGTTGGGAATGCGGCTGTGCTCATCCCCATGCTCGTGCTCGTGCTCGTCTTCATGCTCATCCTCATGGTCGCCATCTCCGTGGTCCATATCTTCATCGTCCATTTCTTCCATTGTTTCATCATTGTTGGCTGGTTCAGACCCACCACCGGAACATGCCGCGAAGAGGAGAGCGGCGCAAAGAAGGCCAATGATTAGCCAAAAACGTGTGTCATTATTTTTGTTGAGCATTATTTTTCCTTTTTGATTTTTGAAAGTTAATTGTTACCGTAACTTTGGTGTTGCGGAACGGCCGTTTTCACCAAAATGACAACTAGCCAGATTTTCGTCGCAATATCCCAACCAGGCCCAACAATATTCCTAGACTCCCGACACCTGTGCCCACGAATGACCATAGACGAGCCGTCTCCACCTGATCCTGGAGTTGATCGACTTGCTCTTGCAAAGCAATTGTGTCGGGCAAGGGCTGCGGGAAGTGAAGGTTGCTGGCAGGCAGCACTTCTTCTGGATCCACCGGCACATCCACTTCTGCGTTCGGCAGGGAGCCAAACAGCCGCACCGTGTAAGTGCCGCGCACGGTGGGGAAAAGAACGGCCGTATACAACCCCGGCGTCTCGGTAGGATTCATATTCACCCGCCAGGTTCGCCCGGCATACAGCACTTCCACATCCAAAGTAGCTTCGGCACCGCTTACCGGCTGTTCGTCCTCAGTGATTTCAATCGTAAGCGCATTTCGCTCGCCCACGATAGGCGGCTCTTGCAGCCAGCCAACCACAATGACATAGGGGCCTACCTCCACGCGAGTGTGGGCCAGCGCTTGTTGCGTTGTTTGGGTTAAGCTCACTATTGTCAGCAAAACGGCCGTGCCCCATAGGAAAAACAGCTTCACGTTCCGGGAAAATTTAGTTGTCATTGCTAAATCCTGTTTATGTTAAGTATTAATACCAGATTAATCACAAAGTAGTGTAATGCCAGATTGGCAATTTGCAACGAATAACCAGGGGAAGCTCAGGCAAAATGGGGGGGAGGTGTGGGGGGCGGCTCATAAAACCGATAAGGTTCAAGCCACAAAAGCAGAAAACGAAAGCTAAAAAGCTGGTGTTTAACCAAGAAAAAAACGGCCGCTACCAGAAACGATAAGGAAAAGAAGCTAGAGAGGGTGGCAACAGCCGTATCAAATGCGGAAGATTGAGCAGAAATTTCGTCTAAATCCACCTGGTGCAGTACGGGCTGAGTCGGCATGAGACAAGCACACGTATATACCCCTACCGGAGTCATCCCAAGGTATGCCAGAAACAAAACGACAAAAATCAGACGAGAGCGGATCATAAAATCTTAGGGTAACGGAGCCCCAACGCCGCCGGTACAGGCCGCACCTACTTCGGGGGTTTGTCGACCCAAACGATACCGTTCAATGAACTCCTCAATCCGGACATCGTCGGCCTCGTCAACCTCAAGCTGAAGCCCCCAGGCCGAAAGCACAATTGGGCTGCGCTGCCCGGTGTAGGGGCTGATCATTAGGAAGGTCTGCCCCCGCACAATGTTTTCCAAAGTTGCTACTTCTTCAGCGGGCAAATCTGGTTGATAAGTTATCCAAACAGCGCCATGCTCCATAGAGTGGAGCGCATTACCAGTTTGAATTGGCTCATTATAAACGCCACAATTTTGCCAGACGTTATAATGTTCTCCACCGGCAGGCGGCAGTTCACTATTCTCAAATACCAGCGTGTCATCGTGGCCGCGCGCCGGGCGCGGATACTGCACGACGCCTCTAATTTCCGGTTCGGGACGAACATTTAAGAAAAGAATGAGTGCCAGACCAACAACACCAAATAAAATAGCTCCTGCAATAATTTGACTACGACGATCGCTCAACATTTTCCTCTCCAAAACTCGCCTTGAAAGATAAATTAACCCGTCGGGCTACCAACCCCACCTGAACAGCTTGCTCCAGATTCCGGACCGCGCACCAGCTTGTACTGTTCAATAAACTGCTCCACGCGCTCATCCTCTACGGAGTCAACCGCCAGCTGACGGTCCCACACGGTCAGTACAATGGGGCTTGTTTGGTCTGGATAGGGACTTAGCAAAGTGTACCCCTCGCCTCGCACCATATCTTTTAGAGCAGCGACTTCTTCAGCAGGCAAGTTGGGACTGTAGGTAATCCACACGGTACCGTGCTCCATTGAGTGGACCGCGTACTGGCCCTCTACGGGGATATCATATATGCCACAATTTTGCCAGACAGAAGCATGTGGGCCTCCCATTGGCGGCACCTCACCAAAAGGAATTTGCAGCTCATCATCGTGCTGGTTAGCCACGGCCGTATCCCCAATCACTACTCCCTCAAGCTCTGGCCGCGTGGCCCGGTAAATCAATAACCCCACCAAGCCTAATACCAAAACGGCAACCGGCACCCAAATACGCAAGGCGCGCATACGCTTCTCACGCGCTACCTGTTCCCGCCGAATATCTCGCTTACTCCGCCTCTGACCTGCTGATCCTTTACTCACTTGTCATCTCCATTGGTGTTGTCTATTGCCTGCAAATAGCGCCTGCAATTATCCCCATGAATCCAGATATATCAATACATTTTCATATTTGACTTAAGCGGGATTATGCACGAAAAGACCTCAGCCACTTTTCTTAAGGCTGAGGTCTAAAAGTTTTGTAAGCTCAAATATAGTTATTAGACGTTTAGGCGGCGCAGACGCAAGGCGTTTGTTACCACGCTAATGCTGGAAAAGGCCATTGCACCAGCCGCCAAAATGGGATGAAGTTGCTTAAGAAAATCTGGTGCCCAGACAAAGGGTGCCAAAATACCGGCGGCAACTGGAATGAGGACAACATTATAGCCAAAGGCCCATACCAAATTTTCACGAATGTTGCGCATGGTGGCCCGGGAAAGATGAATCGCCTGCGGCACGCTGCGCAAATCGCCGCGCATCAGAGTAACATCGGCCGTTTCCATAGCCACATCGGTGCCCGTACCAATTGCCAGGCCCACGTCGGCCTGAGCCAGAGCGGGCGCATCATTAATGCCATCGCCAACCATGCCTACGGTGTAGCCTTCTTCTTGAAGCTGCTTTACGTAATTTGCCTTGTCGCCGGGCAGCACTTCTGCAAATACCCGATCGATGCCCACTTCGGTAGCAATAGCGTTGGCCGTTGCCTGGTTATCGCCCGTCATCATCACTACCGTCAGGCCACGTGCCTTCATGGCCGCAACGGCCGCTTTTGAACCTTCTTTGATGGTATCGGCCACACCAATCACCGCACTGGCCTGGCCATCCACAGCCAGCCACATGGCGGTCTTGGCTTCATCTTGCAAGGCTTGTGCCCTGGGCTCTAAGCCGTTGAGATGTACGCCTTCTCGTTCCATGAGCCGAAGATTGCCCAGGAGCACCTGACGGCCGTTCACCTCTGCCGCCACTCCATGCCCGGCAATGCCCGTGAAGTTGTTCGGCTCATCCAGATTGAGCCCTTTCTCTTGCGCAGCGCGAACAATGGCCTCGCCCAATGGATGTTCTGAGCCACGTTCCGCGCTGGCGGCCAGCTGTAGCCAGTAATCGGTGGATTGATAATCGGTAATCACTGCTCCGCTAGCGGAAGCGGGTTCAGCAATTAGCGCTAACTGCTCACCGACGATCACATCGGTCACGGTTGGTTCGCCGCGCGTGATCGTGCCTGTTTTGTCCAGCACTACTGCGCTGAGCTTTTGTACCTGCTCCAGCGCCGTGCTGCTCTTAAACAAAATGCCCTTCTCGGCGCCTTTGCCCATGCCTACCATTATGGAAGTTGGCGTAGCCAGCCCCATGGCGCAGGGACAGGCAATGACCAGAACGGCCGTTAACCGTATCAGAGCCGCCACAAACCCCGCATCACTTAACAGCCAGACTATGAAGGTTAGCGCAGCAACCCCGATGACAAAAGGCACAAAGTAAGCTGCCACCCGGTCAACTACCCGTTGAATTGGCGCCTTGCTGCCCTGCGCCTGCTCTACCAGTTTGATAATCTGCGCCAGGGCCGTTTCTTTGCCAACCTTGGTGGCTTCAAACTTCAGCAATCCCTGCTTGTTGATGGTGGCCCCAATTAATTCATCGCCCGGCTCTTTGCTCACGGGTAGGGATTCGCCGGTAAGCATCGATTCATCCACGGAGGAACGGCCGTCTACAACCACGCCATCCACCGGAATCTTTTCCCCCGGCCGCACCACAACGACATCGCCCTTCACCACCTCGGCAATGGGGATGTCGCGCTCCTGGCCATTGCGCACCACGCGGGCAGTTCTGGCCTGCAAGCCCATTAGCTGCTTGATGGCCTCGCTGGTGCGCCCCTTGGCCCGGGCCTCCAGCAGTTTGCCCAACACAATCAGCGTGATGATCACCGCTGAAGTTTCGAAGTAGACGTGATCCCCCAATGCCGTACTGTTCCAGAAGGTCTGGGCCAGCAGCACGGCAATGCTGTAAAAGTAAGCCACGGAGGAGCCCATTGCCACCAACACGTCCATGTTTGCGCTGCCGTTGCGCAGGCTTTTGTAGGCCCCAACGTAATAGTCCCAGCCCACATAAAACTGCACCGGGGTAGCCAATACCCAGAAGAGCCAGTTCACCCAGGCGGCATGGGCCCAATGGCCAACCAGACCAAAATCGCGGCTCATGCTGAACAAAAAGAGGGGTAAGGAGAAAATTACGCCTACGATCAAACGCGTCTTTTGGTGCTGAATCTCTGCTTCTCGGGCAGCGGCTTCAGCATCTTCTAATTCTTCCTCGCCCTCTGCTTCTACAACGTCATAACCAGCTTTGCGCACGGCCGCAACCAGCTCCGCTCGGCTCACGGCGCCGGGCACATAGGAAACGGCCGCTTTCTCACTGGCATAGTTCACCACCGCAGAAAGCACGCCGTCCACTCGCTTCAGCGCCCGCTCGATGTTGGAAGCACAGTTGGCGCAGGTCATGCCCAGCAGCGATAGTTCCAGCTCGGCAGTGGGGATATCGTACCCGGCTCTTTTCACGCGTTCGATAACGGCCGTCGTAACGTCTGCCCCCTTCCCCACGGCCGGATCATAGCTAACCGTTACCTTTTCGTTGGCAAAGTTAACGGTTGCGCCGGTAACTCCGGCCACTTTTTTTGAATTTCGCTCCACTGCCGCCACACAGTTGGCACAGGTCATGCCCAGGACCGGCAGCGTAATCTGTTTTTCTTTCTGTTCAGACATCGTGTGCTTCCCCTAAAAACTTTTTGCCGCTTACAAGAATCAAAAAAGGGGGACCTTATTAGTCCCCCGAATTTCTCTAACTTATTTGAATGAGCCCTTCCGGCGGATAGTTAATCTCTTGTAGCAAGGCCTGGATTTTTTCCCACGAGGCGGGTTCATCCCACTCCACGGTCACCTTCTTACTTTCCTGATCGGCCTTTACGTTTTGCACACCGGCCAGATCAGCCAATTCCATTTCAAT
>JBHIWP010000032.1:0-28288 GCA_041987425.1 Promineifilaceae bacterium (SeqCode)
CACGCGGAAGCCGTCCATTACCGCTTCCAGCGCCTTTAGCGGATTAATTTCGGTAACAATGACGTTGCCGCCCAGCCCGCTGGCGCGCATGGCAATGCCCCGGCTGCACCAGCCGTAACCGGCCACCACAACGGTTTTACCAGCAATAAGGTAATTGGTGGCCCGCACGATGCCGTCCATGGTGGATTGTCCGGTGCCGTAGCGATTGTCGAACAGATGCTTGGTCATGGCGTCGTTAACGGCCATCATGGGGAACTCCAGCGCGCCGTCGGCGGCCATTGCCCGCAGGCGGATGATGCCGGTTGTGGTCTCTTCCGTGCCGCCGATGACGTGTTCCATCACGTCGCGGCGGTCTCTGTGAATAGTGCTGGTTACGTCAGAGCCATCATCCATGATGATGTTAGGTTTATGATCCAGAACCGCCTGGATGTGCTTGTGATAGGTTTCGTTATCTTCGCCTTTGATGGCAAAAACGGGGATTTCGTAGTGGGAAACAAGAGAGGCAGCCACGTCGTCCTGGGTGCTCAGCGGATTGCTGGCGCACAGCATCACGTCGGCGCCACCAGCCTGTAGGGCCACCACCAGGTTGGCCGTCTCGGTTGTCACGTGCATACAGCCGCTAATGCGCAGCCCGGCAAACGGCCGTTCGCTGGCAAATTCGTCGTATACACCCTTCAAAACCGGCATCTCCTGCGATGCCCACTCAATCCGCAGCCGCCCACCGGGAGCCAGATCAGGATTCTTAATATCAAATTCCATTAGTCAAAAATCTCCTTCAAAATAATTACTTAATTACGTAATTTCCTAACTACCCGGCTTGTCAATGGGCAGACGGGTAATCACGTAATTAGCCTGTTAGTAAAACGTCAAGCGCCCCCTCATCGTCAAACTGCTGGCGAAAACGGGATACAAATTCCTGAGGCGTGTAGTGATGATTTTGTGGACCCATGTGCTCCAAGACATAGGTAGCGGCCAGGGCCCCCATACGGCCGCAAATCTCCCAGGGCAGCCCCATCTGCATACCGCGCATTAATCCGGCGCGGAAGGCATCACCTGCCCCCGTGGGATCAACAATCTGTTGTGGCGACACGGCCGGAACACGAGTTTCTGCGCCGTCCACCACCAGCCGCGCACCGTCACCAGCCAGCGTGACCAATAAAATACCTACACGGTCTAAAATCTCATCTTCTTTCAGGCCAGTTTTTTCCTGAATGAGCTGGTATTCATACTCGTTTACCGTGAGCATGTGGGCGCCGTTCAGCCCAAACATCAGCTCTTCACCGCTGAAGCGAGCCGCTTGCTGGCTGGGATCATAAATAAAAGGTATGCCTAGCTGGCGGCACTCCTCAGCATATTTGCTCATGGCATCAGGCGCATTGGGGGAGATGATGGCCAGGTCGGCATCGGCGGCGTGCTGGGCAAAGCTAAGCAGGCTGGCGTGGGACATGGCGCCGGTATAAAAGCTGGCGATCTGATTTTGCTCCTGATCTGTATTAACAAAAAAGGAGGCGCAAAAGTCATTTTCTATCTCTATAATAGCTGAGGTATCGACGCCGTGACTTTCTAGCCAGGTGCGATAGTCGCCAAAATCCTGCCCGGCGGTGGCCATGACGTGCGGACGGCCGCCCAGCAGGGCCAGGGTGTAGGCAATGTTGGGTGCCGTGCCGCCGCGCTGGCGGTTGAGCGTATCTACCAGAAAGCTAAGGCTAACGGTATGCAGTTGGTTGGCTACCAGCGAGTCTGTGAACTTGCCGGGGAACGACATGAGATAATCGTAGGCAATTGAGCCTGTTACTACTATTTTCATTTTAATTCGACACTTTTATGGATTTTATCTTAGATTACTGGACTATACAGATTTCGCAGATTTCTCTGCGAGCTTCTTGTTGGTCTCTGTAATTTCAACGGTTCTTTTTAGCGTAGGGCTCAATTTTAGCCGGTCTCGAAGCATGGTCATGATGATTTTGAAGCCATCGGCAATGGTGATCTTTTTGCCTTCAGCATAGGTACGGGGATCGTAGTTGATGGGCACTTCAACAATGTCGTGGCCGCTAAGGAGCACCTTATTGGTCAGCTCAAACTCCAGGTTAAAGCCGGTAAGCGTCAGATGGAGCGATTTAGCTACATCGGCGCGGACCATTTTGGTGCCGGTGCCCACATCGGTGAGCTTGCTGCCAAACAGCAGATTGGTGATGAAGGTCCAGACGCGGACGCCCAGGTAAGCGTGGGCATATTCATACTTCACATCGCCACCCAGAATACGAGAGCCGTAAACGGCCGTTGCCCCCGTCGCCTCAACCTTGCGGCAGAATTTGGGATGCTCGGCCGGATCATACTCTTTATCTGCGTCCTGAATAATCATATAGTCGCCGCTGATGTGGTTGATGCCGGTGCGGATGGACATGCCTTTGCCCATGTTGCGCTCGTGGAAAATCACCTTAATTTCCGGGTCGTCGATTTTTTGCAGCAGTTCACGCGTGCCGTCTGTGGAAGAGTTATCCACGACAATGATTTCCCGCGTCCAGCCCTTGCCTAAATCAACCGCCTGCGTGCGGGCAATCACGTCTTCAATGGTTGCTATTTCATTGTAGCAACAAATAATCACCGATAATTTCATACGCATGAAAGGTTGGTAAACCGCTGCGTCGGGCCTACCAACCTTGCTCCTCTTTCCGTGCTATGCTATTTACGCTATTAAGGCAATTGGCAAACAATCTTTGAAAATAAATTATGTGCACAATTGGCCAACTGCTCGAGTAATCGGCCTATACGCCCATTGTTTTTCTGCAAAAACTTTTGGCCGATTACAAACAACAGAATGGCAATTATAACAGGCAAACGGCCGTTGGCGAATTTGCACTTTTAAGGCACAGGGCCGGGGAAATGGCTACCCATCAAAAAATTCTACTTTTCCCGTTGCCAAAGAATATTCCGCGCCGACTAGCAGCAGTCCGTCGTGCTGTATCCGGTTTTCCAAAATGTTGGAGCTTTGGCGCAGGCGGGTGACGGAGGCCTGAATATTGGCCCGGACGGCGTGCTGGAGCAGCGCGTCCCGGTCATGGCGTAAATCAGTTTCCAACAGCGGGGCAACGGACGGCCGTATCAACTCCACAATGGCCCCTATATTCGGCGATAGCTGTTCAGACGGCCGTTCCAATTCTGCCAGTGTGGCCTGGACCGCGCCGCAGGATGAATGCCCCAAAACAACCACCAACCGCGTGCCCAGCTGCTCCACGGCGTATTCCACGCTGCCAACGTTTGTGGCGTCCGCAACATTGCCTGCCACGCGAATGACAAACAGATCGCCCAGGCCCTGGCTAAAAATGATTTCAGCCGGTACGCGCGAATCGGCGCACCCCAGAATTACGGCAAACGGTTTTTGCTGGCCCACCAGTTCACGACGCCGCTGCGGATTATTGAGCAGCCGCTCATTCGGCTCCCCCTGTACAAAACGCTGATTTCCCGCTTTTAATTTATCAAGTGCTGCTTGAGCTGTCATGATCACCTGTTTATGATTTGTATAAGAATTCTTTTTCCTTCAATCTAGAAAAATCGTAATGGTCTCTCAGTTTCCTCATTGTATTAGTCGGTGGGGAGTCGTCAAGTCGGTTTGCTACAGGTTATAAAACGAGTAAAGTTGGGCGCATGTTATTGGCGTGTATCGACATTGAAAAAGCATATGGCAGCAACCAGGTGCTGCACCATATTGACCTCACATTGCAGAGCGGGGAGATTGGCGTGCTGCTGGGGCCGAGCGGCTGTGGCAAGACCACGCTGCTGCGCATCATCGCCGGGCTGACGGTGCCAGACAACGGCCGTATCCTCCTCAATAATCAAGACATCACTCACCAGCCGGTGCACCAGCGCGATCTGGGAATGGTCTTCCAGGAATATGCTCTGTTTCCCCACAAAAACGTAGCGCAAAACGTGGGCTTTGGCCTGCGCATGCTCAATTGGGATAAAGCACAGATTGTTGACCGCGTGGAGCAGGTGCTGGCACTGGTGGGGCTGGCTGGCTTTGGCCCGCGACCCATCCATGAGTTGTCTGGTGGCGAGCAGCAGCGCGTGGCCCTGGCCCGGTCCCTGGCCCCCGCGCCGCGCCTCATCTTGCTGGACGAGCCTCTGGGGGCGCTGGACCGCGCCCTGCGCGAGCGGCTCATGCTGGACCTGCGGCAGATTTTGAAGGAGGCGGGCAACGTGCTGGGCCGCCCGGAAGGAATGACGGCCGTTTACGTGACCCACGACCAGGCAGAGGCGTTTGCCATTGCCGATAAGCTGGTGGTGATGAACAACGGCCGTATTGAACAAAGCGACGCCCCCCAAACCGTCTACCGCCACCCGGCTACGCCCTTCGTTGCCCGCTTCCTGGGCATGGACAATATTTTCGAGGCAAAGTGGACCTCCCAAAACCCGCCGCTGCTGGAGATTGGAGACTGGCGACTGGAGATTGCTCAACTAACCGTTAACAATTTACCATTAACCATTAACCATTCTTTCCCTGTTCTCATCCGCCCCGAAGCGGCCAAACTAATTACGGCCGAAACGCAAGCGCCAAACGTGCTAAACGGCCGTCTCATCCAACATTCTTTCCGGGGGCGCTACCAGCTTATCACTGTAGAAATTCATGGACTGACCCTAAAATTTGAGCTGGAAACGGCCGTTACCCTGCCGCCAGTGGGGCAACCTGTCCAACTGACCATCGATCCTGGGTCCATTGTACCGTTAGAGGGTGGTTAGATTGGTTGCAGTTCTGGTTTGCCCAGACGTATAATGCAGGTCGTGCTTGGCCAGGGCAGGTCGCCCTGGCCTAAATTACGTAGGACTGGCAGTCCTCAGGTTTGAGAAAAATCTATGTCTTCATCATTTCTTTGGTCTCTTGGTGGCTTTTTCATTGTTCTGACGCCAATCATCCTGGTTCATGAACTGGGCCACTTTTTAGCAGCTCGCCTTTCCAACATTCGCGTAGAAGAGTTTGGTCTGGGCTTTCCGCCGCGCGCCCTTAAGCTGGCCGAACGGAACGGCACAATCTATTCGCTAAACTGGATTCCCCTGGGTGGCTTTGTGCGTCCGGCCGGTGAGGATGATCCCACCATTGAAGGCGGCCTGGCTGCGGCTTCAAAACGTGCCCGTCTTTTTGTGCTGTTTGCTGGTGCTGGGGCCAATTTTATTATGGCCTTGCTGGTATTTTGGATCGCCTTCATGATTGGCATGCCTGCCGTGGCCGTCTCTGATGTCACGCCGGACTCACCTGCAATGATTGCCGGGTTTGAATCAGGCGATGTGTTTCTGGAAGTCGAAGGGGTTAAGGCCGAGACTTCTGGCGTGATTGCCGAAATCATGCGCGTCCAGGCTGGCGAGCCAGTAGAGGTGTTGGTGGAGCGAGATGGCGCTCCCGTGGAGTTAACCGTTATCCCCCGCGTGCCGGGTGAATATGACGCCACGGTGGAAGGGCCAATCGGCGTCAGCTTAATGCCTTCTCCAGACGGCCGTCGCATTACTCGCGGGCCTGGAGAAGCGTTTGTCGATTCCGCCGCATCCATTTGGGAGATTGTTTCTCTGACGGTTCGCGTACCCGCCATGCTTCTAAATGGCGAGATTGAGCCAAGCGAGGCTCGTCCGGTGAGCGTGGTTGGCATTAGCCAAATTGCCGGGCAGGCGGCTGAAGTGTCTGTAGCCAACAGCAATCTGTTTCCCATCCTGAATATGGTGGGCTTCATCAGCGTGGCGCTGGGCTTTACCAACTTGTTGCCGATTCCGGCGCTGGACGGCGGGCGCATTTTGTTTGTGCTCATCGAAGCCGTGCGCGGCCGTCGTATTGAACCAGAGCGGGAAGGGATGGTTCACATCGTGGGCATGCTGGTGCTGCTGGGGCTGATGGCGCTGCTGATTGTGCAGGATATTGTGAATCCGATTTTCTAGCTTCTGCCCTAAATAGCCACATGATCTTGTGTGGTGTGCTCACCGGTAAGAATTTTACGGACGACCCAATCTGATCGAGGTAATAGACTTATTGCCTCCATCAGATTTTTTATTGGCAGAATTTCCCTGAGCATTGTTGACAAAAAGATAAAAATTGAAAGAATCACGTGTATAGGACACATGCTGAACTCACCTATCTGGTCTAAGCGTGTTCTGTATAAAGAAGGAAAGAGTTGCTACTATGAACGAAGAAAAATCATTTGAAGTCGTGCTAGATGAGTTGTTTCACGCCGATCCGCTGCCGATTCGATTTTTGCACCGGCTGTCTGATATGCAGGATGAGGAGTGGGAGACGTTTGTGGCTGGATGGACGGCCGTTCCCGATGAGCGGCGGCAGGCCATTGTGCGCCATCTGGCAGATATTTCGGAAGACAATTTTGTGGTCGACTTTGCCCCGGTGTTTGTGCATAGCTTTGAAGATCCGCTGGCTGAAGTGCGTGTGGCCGCCCTGGACGGCTTGTGGGACTCCACAGATTTAAAGTTGATCCCCAAGATTACCACGTTGCTGCAAGAAGACCCGGAGGAAGCCGTGCGCGCCGCCGCGGCCGGGGCCCTGGGTCACTACATTCTGCTGGCTGAGTGGGGCCAGCTGCCAGCACGCATTTTGCCCGGCCTCGTAGAAACGCTACTCGCGGAGTATGACAAGGCGGAGACGGCCGAAGCCGTACGCCGCGTCTTGCTAGAAGGCCTGGGCGCAGCGCACCATCCCCGCATCAACGCCCTCATTGAGGAAGCGTATGAAGAGGGCGACCAGGCGATGCAAATGAGCGCCGTTTTTGCCATGGGCAACACCGCCGACCGGCGCTGGACGGTGACTGTATTGGGGGAAATGAGCAGCCCCTACGAAGAGATGCGCACCGAAGCCGCCCGCGCGGCTGGCGCCATTGGCAACAGCGACTTTGTGCCGCAGCTGGCAGAGCTGGCCTACGATGAGGATTTGGGAGTACGCGTCGCGGCCGTTACGGCGCTGGGCCAGATTGGCGGGGACGAAGTGCAGCGCATTCTGGCCAATATGCTGGATGACCCCGAAGTTGAAGAAGAAGATGCGGTGTTCGAGGCGGTTGAAGAGGCCATGGAAGAGGCTGCCATGATGGCCGGTGACTTCGATTTTGTTGATTTTGCTTTTTCAGATGATGACGATGACGACGAAGTAGATGAATAATTGACCGATATTGTTGTTGTTTTAACCCAAAACATCTTACCCATCTTCATTGTTGCTGCCTTTGGGTTTGCTTTGCAGCGCTGGATCGGGGTGGAGAAACGGCCGTTGTCCACCATTGTGCTCAACGTGCTGAGTCCTGCCCTGGTCTTTTCTTCGCTGGTTAGCTCCAGGTTGCCGGGGGAAGAGCTGGTAAGCCTGGCCCTGTTCACCATCCTGGCGATTTTGCTCATGAGCATCATTGCTTACCTGTCGGCGCGCGTGCTGCGTCTGGGCCGTACAGAAACCATTGCCCTGATGGTGGTGACGATGTTTGTCAACGGCGGCAATTATGGGCTAACGCTGAACCAGCTGCGCTATGGCGATCCTGGTCTGGCCCGGGCCATTGTCTATTACACCACCAGCACCGTGATGCTGTATACCATCGGCATTTTCATTTCTTCGATGGGTGAGATGCCCTGGCGTGAGGCGCTGCGGCGTTTGCTGCGCTTTCCGGCGGTGTATGCGGCCGTTTTGGCCGTCATTGTCTACAGTCTGGACATTACTTTGCCCGCGCCGCTGCTGCGCGGTGTTGAGGTGGCGGGCGCGGGTGCGATTCCGGTGATGCTGCTGGTGTTGGGCATGCAGATGGCCGACCTGAAAGCAGTTGCCTCTATGCGCCTTGCTCTGCCCGCCATTGGGCTGCGCCTGGTGGTGGGGCCGCTGATTGGCCTGCTGGTGGCTACCCTGCTGGGGCTGACCGGGCTGGGGCGCGCCACCTCCATCATTGAGTCCAGCATGCCGCCAGCCGTGTTTACCATTATCCTGGCTACGGAGTTTGATTTGGAGCCAACGGCCGTAACCAGCATTGTGATGGTGTCTACCCTGATTAGCCCTCTTACAATTGCCACAACCATTACCCTGTTGGGTTTGTAATTTCGCTTAACCCCGCTGCCCGTGTACAATTTTGTTATGAATCACTTTGTGCGCTGGCTGCCTGGCATTTTGATTGCCTTTTGCTTGTTGGGAATGGGGAAAACGGCCGTGGCCCAGGACGCTTCCTTCAGCACGGAGGCTGAGGTGACCTACGGGCAGCGGGTGACATTTCAGCTGACGGGGCGGGTTGAGGCAGAAGTTGAGCAAGTTGAGCTGTTTATTAACGCCGCCCGTGCCGCGACGCCGCTTTCTGTGATGGTGCGCTTTAGCCAGAACGAAGCGGAGGTGGCGGCCAGCTATGACCTGGATCCAACTCTGGCAGAACTGCCGCCCTTTGCCGAAGTCACTTACTGGTGGGAGCTGACACTGGCCAACTCCGAAACCATCGTTGTGCCAGAAGCTCGCTTTGTCTATCGAGATGATCGCTTTGCCTGGCGTGAATTTGCCAAAGAGGATGTGACCGTTTTCTGGACGGGCAATGACGCGGCACTGGGTGAAATGGCCTGGGAAATCCTGTCCGCCAGCCGCGAGGAACTGGATCGTATCTTGCCGCCCTCAACGATTTCTCCACTTGCGCTTTACATTTATCCATCAACGGCCGATCTGAGGGCTGGCCTGCGGCTGGCGGGGCGCGACTGGCAAGACGGGCATACAGACCCCGACCTGGGCGTGCTGCTGGCAACGGCCGTAAATCCCCTCACTGCCGCTGCCGATTTAAGCCAGACTGTACCCCATGAGCTGGTGCACCTGCGCCTTTACCAGCTGGCGCCAGAAGTCCAGCTGCCCCTCTGGTATGCAGAAGGGCTGGCGCTGCTGGCCGAGGGGCGTCATGTGGAGCAAGATGAATTGCTGGCAACGGCCGTTGCGGAAGGCAATACCTTTACGTTGCTTCAGCTTTGCACCAACTTTCCAGCGGAAGATCCAGAGCGGGCACTGGCGCTGGCGCAAAGCAGGTCGCTGCTGCAATATGCCCGGGCGCAGTTTGGCGACCAGGCACTGCGCCAGCTGGGGGCGGTTTATCTGTCTGGGGCAGGCTGCGAGGCGGGTTTGAGCCAGACTCTAGACATGTCGTTGGCTGAGTTAAACGCTGATTGGCTGGCGGCGGAAGCACCTCAACCCGTCTGGCTGACATTTCTCAGCCAAAATGGAATCTGGCTGGTGCTGCTGCTGGGCAGCTTTGGGCTGCTGGCCCTGCTGCTGCGTCGATGACTGTTTTTGTTAAGAGGGGTGAGGCAGGTGAAACGCGCATCGCTCTGTTGGGCGAGGGTGTTGGAGAGGGGTGAGGCAGGTGGAACGCGTATCGCTCTGTTGGCGGAGGGTATCAGCCACCTGCCTCACCCCTACTGCTTACTGTTTACTGAATCACTGAATACTGCCCACTGAATTACCCTTTCAACTGCGCCATCATTGCCCGCGGGTCCCAATAGGCGCGTAGGCTGCTGATTTTGCCCTCGTCGTTAAATGTGAAGATGTCAATGCCAGAGAAGTGGGTGATTTTGCTATCTTTGCTGGTGCCTTCGGCTTGCCAATGAACGGCCGCTTCGTTTTTGTTGATATAAACGGCCGTTTCTGTCATGATAAGCTGCGAAAAAGTTGATTCTATTCCGTGGAAGAACTTACGCAGACCGTCATAGCCGTTCACTGGTGGGGCTCCAACCGGATCGTGGCTGACGGCGTCGGCGGCAAAAACGGCCACAAATGCTTCAGCATCCATGCTGCGAACGGCGGCAAAGTAATCAGTTACGGTTTTTTCAATTTGCTCTTTGCTCATCTTGTGCTCCTTTGAATGAGTTGCAGGCAGCCCGAATATGCTGATTGGGCAAACATTTTACGGACGCCATTTTGGAAATGCGGGTTAGTCAGGAAAAGTAGCGTGCTAATTTGCAGCACGCCTCAGGTTGGCTGATCTTACTGAATTTGCAACGGCCGTCAACACCTGATCTTATGCACGTCTAACAGAATCGGGGTATGATAACGGCCGTTCCCGGCAAAAATCCTGTCGGAACCCAATCACCAAGAAAATTCACAAAATAATTATCCACGGATTTCGCAGATTAGCGCAGATTTAATCTGTGGAATCCGCGAAATCTGTGGATTGAACTTGAAGGAGAACAGCCAATGACAACAGCCGAGAAAACCCCCACAACCGACTATCGCTTTAAGGCCGAGGTCAAGCAGCTGCTGCAAATCCTCGTCCACTCCCTCTACAAAGAGCAGGAAATCTTCCTGCGCGAACTTATCTCAAACGCTTCAGATGCTCTGACCCGACTTCACTTTGAAATGCTCACCAACCGCGATGTGCTGGACCCCGACGCTGAGCTGGCCATCCGGATTGAAGTGCCCGAAGTGGGTGAGGCTGAGCCGAAAAAGATCATTATTAAGGACAGCGGCATTGGCATGACCAGAGACGAGATGGTGACCAACCTGGGCACCATCGCTCAGTCTGGCGCGCGCGAATTTTTGGAAAAGGTGACGGAAAGCGACGAAGTAGATCCTGGCGACGTCATCGGACAGTTTGGCGTTGGCTTCTACTCGGTGTTCATGGTGGCAGACGAGGTGCGCGTGGTTTCCCGCAGCTACAAGAAGCGGGCCAAGGCCGCCGCCTGGGTGTCTGACGGCAGTGATGAATTCCGCATTGAGCCAGCCGAAAAAGAAGATCGCGGCACGGAGATGCACATCACGCTGAAGAAAGACGCCGCCGACCTGGCCAGTGAGTGGAAGATAAAGCAGATTATCAAAAAGCATTCAGACTTCGTGCGCTATCCCATCTACGTAGGTGATGAGCAGGTAAACCAGCAAACGCCGCTGTGGCGCAAGCAGCCATCCCAGGTGGAGCAGGAAGATTACACCAATTTCTACCGGCAGATGACGATGGATTTTGAGGAGCCGCTGGCGGTGATTCATTTTGCTTCGGATGCGCCGGTGAACGTACGGGCGCTGCTTTTCATTCCGGCTAAGCGAGACGGGGGCATATTGGCAGCGCGCAAAGACCCTGGCGTCATGCTCTACTCGCACAACGTGCTGATTCAGGAATATTGCACCGACCTGCTGCCCAAGTGGCTGGAGTTTGTCGATGGGGTGGTGGATTCGGAAGATTTGCCGCTGAACGTGAGCCGCGAAACGGTACAGAACAACCGCCTGATGCGCCAGCTGGGCAAGATGATCAAGGGGCGCGTGCTGCGCGAGCTAAAGAAGCTGGCCGATGATGAGCCGGAGAAGTATGCAAAGTTTTGGGCGGAATACGGCCGTTACTTCAAGGAAGGCATCGCCATCGATCCCACCGCCAAAGAGGATGTACTGCCTTTCTTCCGCTACCATACCTCCAAATCCGCGGGTGAACTTGCCTCACTAGACGCGTATTTGGAGCGCAAGCCGGACAGCCAGACCGACATTTATTACGTCACTGGCGACTCCGTTTCGTCCGTCGCCAACAGCCCCCACCTGGATCCGTTTAAGGCACGCGATTTGGAAGTGCTTTACTGGGTTGATCCGCTGGACGCCCTGATTGCCCCGACGCTGCAATCGTATAAAGAAACGCCGTTCAAAAATATTGATGACGCAGATATTGAGCTGCCGGAGACGGACGAAGCTGCTGAGGACGAGCAAACTGAAGAGAAGATACCGGAGAAAGAGTTCAACCAGTTTGTCGGCCGTTGCGTGACCACGCTGGGCGACAGGGTGCTGGAAGTGCGCGCCTCTAAGGTGCTGAAGAACAGTCCGGTGCGCCTCGTTTCCCCCGCTGATGCCCAAAACAAAGAGATGGACCGTATTCAGCGGCTGCTAAACCAGGACTACGAAGTGCCCAAGCGCATCCTGGAAGTGAACCGCAACCATCCGTTGGTGGCCCACCTGGCCCATTTGGTGGCAAACCAGCCACACAGCGAGCTAATTAATTTGAGCATCGAGCAGCTCTACGACAGCGCGCTCATTCAGGAAGGGCTGCACCCCAACCCGGCCGACATCCTGCCGCGCATCCAGCAGCTTCTTACACTGGCGGCTGCGCAAGCGGACAAAGCGTAAGAGATTTTTGCGACTTAAACCAAAAGCCCGTTGGACATGATTTCCATCGGGCTTTTTTTAATTGTTTTCTAACGCCCTGCGATTCACGCGTTGACGCCGAAACGTCACACTTTGTTGTCACCTTCCTATGCGTTTTCGCTTCTTGCACTGGCAATCCAATCCATGCCCGTCACGCCATGCTGCCCAAGCACTAAACTTAACTGGGCAGCATGTTCCTGAACATGTCGCATGCTGTACAGTTGAAGCTCCAAGAAAGTTGGTTCCATCCACTGGAATATGCAGCGTTCTTGCGCTCTTTCGTCTGTTAACGTTTCTATCGTCGATTGGCACTTTTCGCGGCAGTTGCTTAAATACCCAAGGATCTCTTCCTTTGTGTAAGGTTGCTCAGGCAGTTCGCCAACAATAAAGGGGGATGGTTGTGTAAAGCCTTCCCTGCGTCCATTCAGGAACAGGTCTAGCCAGCTTAGGGTATGGTAAGCAATATACCAGAACTGACCATACCGTTCGTCATCTGAGTCTTCATTCACGGCGACAGTCCAAAGATGCTCAGGACATAAATGTATCCCATCGCTTAGCGTATCAATAGCAGCCCCAAACTGATTCCACAGGCTTGCTCTCCAGTCAACTTTCATGTGATGCCCCCTTTGGTGGTAGGTGCCTGTTTTGAAAAGGTTATCCATGACCAATGATGAATTTGTGCATTAATATATTGTAGAACATAAGTTCTTATTGTCAAAAAGATGTGCAGAAGGAGGAGAGAGTATTTTTAGGCAACGGCCGTTTCAAAAATTTATGCCTTGGGTTGTCGATTCACCAGCGTTGGCATTGAGCAGCTTTACGACAGCGCCCTGTTCCAGGAAGGGCTGCACCCCAACCCGGCCGACATCCTGCCGCGCATCCAGCAGCTTCGTACCCTGGCTGCCGCTCAGGCTGACCAGTCGTAACTGTTATGATTACATGCTATATTTAAATGGAAAAAACCATTGGAAATTTGTTTCTTCCAATGGTTTTTTACTTTGCTACTTAATGAATTGGCTTAGCAGCGCAACGAACAGATTATTGGTTTGAGCTGTCGCTATCGATCTCAGTGTATATTTGATTAAGAGATCGTTTTAAAGATTCAAAATCCCAGCTTTCCTGAAAAAAATGATTGTATTCGTACTTTTGTGAAATCCACCAAGTTTCATCAGGTTTCCAAGTTGTGTTATTTAGTAGCTTAGATACTTGCTCTGTGACCTGAACGATAAAATCAGCCGCTAGTTTCTCTCCATATCGGTGCCAGAACATTCCCCAAGAATGTGGGTCTTTTGTATTCCATGAACTTGTTTCATCGAGCCAAGAATATGCATAATCACTCTTGAGTCGAAGCTCACGTGCAATACGGAAGATTGCAGGAATGTCAACATGATTTACTTTGTTCCTAACTGCTTTAGTTACTCTTTGCCACCATAATCGATCATCTGCCTCAGGAACCACAATTTTTAGATTGTTTGTGTATTGCTCCTTTCTAAGCAATTGTCCCATAGTAGCGTTAAGTATCGCCTTAGTTGGTTTTTTTCTAAGGCTACCAGAATTTATGGGATCCCAAATTGCCATCCTAAGGGAGTGTTCTAGTAAATAGGTTGCACAGCCAATTGAAGCAAGGGAAGAACCAAAAATAAACGACCTAACGGCATCCAAGTGGATCATATTTATTGAAGGTTCAACCCATGGAAGAGGTGTTTTGACCAGCGAAAACTTCCTTTCAAGTGCCAAGGAAGTTCTATTAAAAGCAGTGTAGTCCTCTGAACGGATTATCTTCATAATTCTAACACCCTGCTCCCGCGTGAACTTCCAAAAACAACAAACCTCTCCATGCTGCGTCAAGGCATCCTAGCTCCGGTGCAGTCATTAGAAAGCGAAAAACCTTACTTGGCTGCGGCATGGTGTTGGCGCATACATGCACTGCCATGCCGCGACTTTCAGTGTGGTCAATTGTACTAGATGATGGGGTAGGTGACATGGCGGAATTTGGCTATAGTATGTTGGGAAAAGGTCGTTTCCTCAGAAAGTTAATGAAAATACGGTCTCACGCTCGTTTATTCGTTAAATCCTTGTCTTCCATTTCCCAGGCGTGATCGAGCGTGTGAAATGCCGTGTGCCGAATCAGGTAGCGGAGCGGCCACTTGGCAACCTTGCCGGCCAACTTGTTCTGCGAATAATAGTCTCGTATTGCCTGGCAATAGGCCTCGCGATGTGTTTGCAAGCCCTTATTGGTTAGCATCGTCTCAGGAGGCGTGAGTATGCCAAGCTTTGTCGCCCAGTCACGCTCTGCGGCAAACGTATGGCGGACGATTTGGTCCCGATCTCGCCCGCCGCCGCGCGGACCCCGCTGCATCTCAGCCGACACGCGCATACGCACGTCGTCGAAAAAAGCCCAGCATGCCCGCAGCAGCGTCAATTCACGTTCTAGCGCTTCGTTTGACATGGCTTGCTGGTCGATGCTGGAAAACGCGAACGAGATCCCCCAGAAGTCGGTTGAGCCCGTGCCCGAATAGCGCTCGACGACATCGACGGCCGTGATGGTCGCAAATTCGCCTTCCATCCCAGCCAGCCTGGCCACCGCTGCATAACGTGGAACATAGGCGAGCAAGCGTTCGATTGCCGCCTCCTCGGTGGCTGCTCCACGTGCGAGGCCCGGCCAGTCTGGTGCCACCGCCACCACCTTCTTGCCTTTTGGTCCGATTTCCAGCGTTACTTGCATTTCATTCGCTGTAGTTTTTTCTATCATAGGGGTTCCTGTCATCGTACAGCCGATTGGGGGTGTGATGGATGCCTGCCTTCACCTAGAACATTACGTCCCATGTAGATGGGAACTGCCCCGGCGGCGTCAGCCTCTTCGCCCGACTCCCTAGCGCAGGGTAGGGCTGGAAGTCTGAGCTGTCGAACTTCTGGCCGATGAGCCGCTCCATCACGGGCTGCTCGATGCCTTGCCAGCTCAGCCAGATGTACTCTGCGCCGTCGTCGAGCGGGTCATAGAACACGTGCGCAATTCCGGCGGACGCCAGCTGCCGCGCCCGGTCGTGCCAGTCGGCCGTTTCGTCCTTAAACAGCAGCGACAGCACATTGCCCTGCTGATCGAGCATCAGCAGAAATGAGCGGAGCGCCGAACCGGACGAGAACCGTGCAGATAGCTCACCTGCGAACTGGCCTACCTTTGCTTCAAATGGGTATGCGTGGGTCGTGTGAGGCATAGCTCAATGCCGAAAGTGGACAAAGATACGGCCGAAATTCTTGCTATCTTTTTCCACCCGATGATACAGCTTGCGAATTTCTGGCTGGTTTAGGAAGCGCAGCACGCGCTTCTTGAGCTGGCCGCTGCCCTTGCCGGGAATAATTTCTACCAATTCAATGCGCCTATCAACGGCTTCCTCGATAATCCGGTTGAGCTCCGCTTCAATTTTATCGCCTTTGTTATAAATATCATGCAGGTCTAGCTTGAGTTTTGCCATGCGGCAAATTGTACTACATAAAAGAATATTGCCCGATGAAAGCGGCCGTTTACGCTCATCGGGCATTTACTTGCTTATAGCCAGCCGATCACACTACGCTTTTTCAACCGGAAATTGAATCTCGGCCGTCAGGTCGCCTCCGTCTGGCGAACCATGAAACAGCTCTCTTGGCGGCCCGGCTATCTTATAGTTGTTGGCCTCAATCCATTTGCCCAATGCATTGTAGGCCGGTGTTAACCCGTCCACTTTCTGGTGAAAATCATCGGTGACGATGGTGACGGCTACGTTTGGGACTGCCTCTATATAGCGCAACTCAATGGGGGCTTCGGGGGAAGCGGCTTTGTCCACCGCTGCCAGGTCGGGAATGATGAAGGCACATTCCAGATCAACATTCTGTTGCGTGTAGCTCTCGTTGTAGTAAGTGGTCACAGGTGGGCCAAACGGAATTTTGTTGGCCACCATCCACTGGGCAATGGTGTCGAACAGAGCGCTGCATCGCTCCGGTACCTGTTCCACTGCTGGCACCACCTCGCGAATCGCGGCTACGGTGTGGGCATCTACGGATTTAAGGGAAACTTCATATGCGGTCATGCTGTCCTCCAGATTTAGATAATGGAGGCGAGTCATAACGAGATTCAGGCGTGACTGTGCGGCTTCCAATTCCCGCTCAGCGGCTACTTGTTGCATTTTTAGCATGCCACGCAGCTCGTCGTCGCTCAGGTTATCCTGCAGAATGCGCGCAATTTCTTCTAAGGAGAACCCTAGCTCTTTGAGCGCCAGAATACGATTCAGCGTCCATAATTGCCTGGCTGAATAGTAACGATACCCACTGAAGGGATCTACTTTTTCGGGCTTTAGCACGCCAAAGGCGTCGTAATGACGCAAGGTGTCTATTGTCACCTGCCCTAATCTCGAAAACTCACCAATCTTAAACATGACCGTAGCATACTCCCTTGGGTAACCCGAGAGTCAAGTGGGAATTGTAATCGATAAAGATCTCCCCGTCACAAGCGTCTGAATGATCGGTTTTGGATCGGTTGATAGTTAAGATAAATGGCAGTATTCGTTTATCGGGAATCGGTGCGGCAGGTTGCTGGCCGATTGCGATTTTGCCAAAAGGAGAAATTGTTATGGCAACCGCTCTACAGAAGAAGAAATGGCCCAATATGTTTAAGATGTTTGACGTAAATGGCGACGGCCGTATTGAACAGTCTGATCTCGACGAGTTTGGCAGCCGCATGGCCGACATGCGTGGCCTTACCCCAGGCTCTGAAGAACACGCTGAACTGCAGGAGCGATTGGGGGAGTTTGGGCAGGCGCTCAGTCAGGTTACCGATTCAGAGGCGCTCTATCTGGATGATTGGCTGGCATTTTGGACCAACGTGGCCGGTTCCCCCGAAATGTACGGGGTCATCAGGCCAACGTCTGAACTTATCTTTGGCCTTCTGGACCAGGATGGTGATGGTGAGGTTACGCTGGCTGAGTACCGTAAGCTGTGCGGCGTTATGCGGCTTGATGAAAAGTATGCTGACAAGATTTTTGCCCGACTTGATTTGAATAAGGACGGCACGATCTCCATGGATGAGCTCATGATGCTGTCCGATCAATACTTTGTGGGCGATGATCCGGATGCGCCGGGTAATCTTTTCTTTGGCCCAATTTAATTGTTAAAGCGTAAACGGCCGTACCCGCACCACCGTTTTGCCGTAGAGCGTGGTGGGGGATACGGCCGTTTGTCTGAATGATAAGCAACTGTCAATCTATTTCTTGGGGCAGGGTGTCTTCCCCTTTTGTTCGTGCCGCTTCCTCTCGTCTGAATAGCCCGACATGACCGGTTTGTTCTAAAAAAATATACTGCACTTCACCCGTATTACTGATTTCACGCTCCCGCAACAACCCAAACAGCTCATCACGCCGTAAGTGCTCTTTGTGCAAATTCTTTTCTATAACTTCGCCCTCTTTCACCAGCACGCGCGGCGCGCCCTCTAAGAAGGTATTGATACTTTTAGAGTGATACTGAAGTTCGCCCAGTATAAGATTCAACAAAACCATAACGAAAATGATGAGCCAGGCGTAAAAAATAGGCACCTCGGGATAGAGCATGGAGTCGCCCGTGGCTGAGCCCAGAGCAATGACCAGAACCAGCTCAAAGGGAGACATTTGCCGACGGCCGCGTTTGCCCATGTAGCGCAATACAATCACGGCGAAGGCATAGATGCAAACAATACGGAAGACAATTTCCAGAAAGTAAAGTGGGGGGTGTTCACCAATGAAAAGGCGGTGCCAGTCGAACGGCGTAATTGTTTCCATTACCTGCTCCTTCCACAGACAAGTATCAAAAAATGTGACGCAAATTATAGTAATGTTGCAGAAAAAAAGAAGTGCTTGACAGAATAGTTCGGTATAGTACAATTCTGCCTGGTAATATAAATCTGGCAGCGCCGTAGGGCGCAGACGCTATTCATTTTTGAAACATACATGAAACAAAAAACGTGGCTTGAAGATAAAGAGAGACGGCAAAAGTGGCTGGACTTCATGCAGAACTTCGATGCTGAGGTTGATCCACAGACCATTCGGCTGTTGGACCAGCTGGGTTTTGTCTCCCGCTCGCTGCACCACATGATGGGAGAGCAAAGCGTAGATGAGGCAGGGCTGACCTTTCCCCAATACCGGGTGCTGATGCACCTTTTTTTTGCCGAGCAAATAGGGGATAGCAGCCAGCTCAATCCGTCAGAAATTAGCGAGCGGCAGGGGGTTAGCCGCAACACGATGAGTTCCTTCATTCGCAAGCTGGAAGATGATGGGTTAATCGAGCGTAATTTGGACCCAGAAGATCGCCGCCGCTTTAACATCGGCCTGACCGACAACGGCCGTTCCATTGTAAACCAGCACATACGTAACCATCTCAAAACCATCGACCTTTGCTTCAGCGCGCTGGCGCCGGACGAGCGCGAAACGCTGTTTGAGCTGCTGCAAAAGCTAGGTAACCATGTAACGGCCGTTCGCCAGCAAAGCTAATGTCTCCATCCCTGACCTGTAAAATTCTCTGGAGAGTCTGCAACCATGCTCCGAATTAGACACTATTTGAAGCCATACAGCTTTATGCTGGTGTTTTCTATCATCTTGCTATTTATTCAGGCCAATTTGGACCTGGCCTTGCCGGATTATCTCTCCCAGATTGTGAATACCGGTATTCAACAAAGCGGCATACAAAGCACAGTGCCAGAGGCCATGCGCGAGGAAACATTTGAACGGCTAGCGCTTTTTCTCACGGACGCTGAAGAGACGGCCGTACGCAATGCCTACACTCTGATTCAGCCCAACACTCTGAGCGCGGCACAGTTCGAAGAAGCCTATCCACCCCTGGCCGAAGCGCCCATTTACGTTCTCGACAATTCCAACGAGGCGGCGCTAGAAGCGTTACGGTTGCCAATGGCTAAAGCGTTTCTTGCTGTTTCTGCTTTAGAGCAGGCAGTGGCTAACCCAGAAGCGGCTGCACAGATGGGCGGGGCGGCGGGGATCGATCTTTCCCAAATGCCGCCCGGCACTGACTTGTTCGCCGGGCTAGCACGGCTGCCCGATGCGCAGCGTGCCCAGCTTGCCGAGCGTCTTAATGAGCAGTTTGGCGCGTTGGGTGAGACGATGGTGGCGCAAACGGCCGTTATCCAGGTAAGGGCCGAATATGAAGCCCTAGGCGTAGATATGGCCCGCCTGCAAAGCCGCTACATTTTGCGCGTGGGCGCAATCATGTTGGGAATTACATTGCTTTCCGCCGTGGCTACCGTTACCGTCGGATATCTCTCTGCCAAAATTGCCGCTGGCATTGGCCGCGACCTGCGCAGCGATATTTTCCGCAAAGTTGAAAGCTTCTCCAGTGCCGAATTCGACAAATTCCCGACAGCCTCACTCATCACCCGCTCTACCAACGACATTACTCAGCTGCAAATGGTGACCATGTTTATGGTGCGCCTGGTGTTCTACGCACCCATTATGGGCATTGGCGGCACCATTCGGGCCATTGGCAAAGGCTCTTCTATGTGGTGGACCATTGCCGTGGCGGTCATTGTTCTGCTGGGCGTCATTACGGTTATCGTGTCCATTGCCCTGCCCAAGTTCCAACTGGTGCAAAAGCTCATTGACCGCATCAATCTGGTGGCGCGCGAAAATTTGTCTGGCATGATGGTGATCCGCGCTTTTAACATGCAGGCGTTTGAAGAGAACCGCTTCGATAAGGCCAACGTGGACCTGACGGAAAACACGCTGTTCATTGCCCGCGTTACGGCCGTCATGATGCCCATCATGATGTTCATTCTGAACGTGCTTTCTGTGGTGATACTTTGGGTGGGGGCCAACCAGGTGGCGCAGGCCAACATGCAGGTAGGGGACGTGATGGCCTTCTTGCAATACGCCATGCAGATCGTTTTCTCCTTCTTGATGCTCTCCATGCTGTTCATAATTCTGCCGCGCGCCTCGGTCTCCGCTGAGCGCATTGCTGACGTGCTGGAGACGACGCCCAACATCACGGACCCGGTCGCCCCAAAGCCGCTGAACGGCGCGTTTACCGGCACGGTGGAATTTCGCAACGTATCCTTCCGCTATCCCGGCGCGGATGCCGACGTGCTGCAAGATATCAGCTTTGTGGCCCGGCCAGGGGAAACGACAGCCTTTATTGGTTCTACAGGTTCTGGCAAGTCCACCGTGGTGAACCTGATTCCGCGCTTTTATGACGTGACGGGGGGCGCCATTTTGCTGGATGGCGTGGACATCCGCGAAGTGACGCAGCACGATTTGCGCGAAAAGATAGGCTATGTGCCCCAGAAAGGTATTCTATTTTCCGGCACCATCGAGAGCAATCTGCGCTATGCCGATGAACTGGCTGGCGAGGAAGATTTGCAAACGGCCGTTACCATCGCCCAGGCCAGTGAATTTGTAAACAGCAAGCCAGAGGGATTGCAAACCGAAATCTCGCAGGGAGGCACCAACGTATCTGGCGGGCAGCGGCAGCGCCTTTCCATTGCCCGCGCCCTGGTAAAGAAGGCGCCCATCTATATTTTTGACGACACCTTCTCTGCCCTGGACTTTAAGACGGATGCGGCCCTGCGCCGCGCCCTGCACCAAAATACAGAAGACAGCACCATCCTGATCGTCACCCAGCGAGTTGCCACCGTCAAAAATGCCGAGCAAATTATCGTGCTGGAACAGGGCCGGATTGTTGGCCAGGGCTCCCACGACGAATTGATGGAAACCTGCGAAACGTACCGGGAAATTGCGCTGTCGCAGTTGAGCATGGAGGAACTTTCGTCATGATGATGCACGGACGACGCAACAGCGCGGGCGAGGGTGGCCCGATGGCCGCTATGCGCCGAGGCGACAAAGCGCGCAATTTTAAGAAAACCATGACCAGGCTCGCCCAATATCTGGGCGCCTATAAGGTCAAGATCGCCATTGTTGTTCTTTTTGCCATCGCTTCGACGGTGTTCAATATTGTGGGCCCCAAAGTGTTGGGCAACGCAACTACGAGGCTCTTTGAAGGCGTAATGGCTCAGATGAGCGGAACGGGCACGATTGATTTTGAGTATATCGGCCGTATTCTGCTCATTATGCTCATCCTGTACATCTTTTCCGCCATCTTTGCCTACCTGATGGGCTGGATCATGGCCGAAGTTTCAACGGACATTTCTTATCGTTTTCGTCGTGAGATTTCGCAGAAGATTAACCGACTACCGCTAAGCTACTTCGACAAAACGCCACAGGGTGAAGTGCTTTCGCGCATTACCAATGATGTGGATACGGTAAACCAGACGCTGAGCCAAAGCCTGACGCAGATCATTACGTCGCTCATTACGGTGGTGGGTGTGCTCATTATGATGCTCTCTATAAGCTGGCTCATGACGTTGGTTTCTTTGATTGTCATCCCCCTAACGCTGTTTTTGGTAATGTTCATCGTAACGCGTTCGCAGGTCTACTTTAAGGAGCAGCAGGATTATTTGGGCCACGTGAATGGGCATGTGGAAGAAATGTTTGGCGGGCACCGGGTGATGAAGGCGTTCAACGGCGAAGCGCGCAGCATTGAAAAGTTTGAAGGATATAACAGCACGCTTTACGGTGTGGCCTGGAAGTCGCAATTCTTGTCTGGGCTGATGATGCCTATCATGAGCTTTATTGGCAATCTGGGCTACGTGGCCGTGGTGGTGGTTGGGGGCTATCTGACGGTACGTAACACCATCACGGTGGGCGACATTCAGGCCTTTATTCAGTATGTGCGCTCGTTTAATCAGCCGCTGATGCAGTTGGCGAACATCACAAACGTGCTGCAGCAAACGGCCGCAGCCGCCGAGCGCGTTTTTGAGTTCCTGGAAGAGCCAGAGGAAGTAAAGGAAGTAGAGAATCCGGTGCATCTGGATAAGATCGAAGGTCACGTAGAGTTTCGCAACGTTCGCTTTGGCTACAATCCTGAAGAGCCCGTTATCCATAGCCTATCCGCCGAAGCCAGGCCGGGCCAGAAGGTGGCCATCGTAGGGCCAACAGGCGCGGGCAAGACCACCATCGTGAAGCTGCTGATGCGCTTTTATGATGTGGATGAGGGTGCCATTTTGGTGGATGGACATGATATTCGCAGCTTTAGTCGGCAGGAACTGCGTCGCTGGTTTGGCATGGTGCTGCAAGATACCTGGCTTTACAATGACTCGGTGATGGAGAATGTTCGTTACGGCCGTCCCGAGGCTACAGATCTTGAGGTGGAAGCCGCAGCGCAGGCCGCTCATGTCGATCATTTCGTTCACACCCTGCCCGACGGCTACAACATGATCATCAACGAAGAAACAACCAACATTTCCCAGGGGCAAATGCAGCTTCTCACCATCGCCCGCGCCGTCCTGGCCGACCCCAAAATCCTCATTTTAGACGAAGCAACTAGCTCAGTGGATACGCGGACCGAGGTATTGATTCAAAGGGCAATGGATCGCCTGATGGTGGGGCGCACCAGCTTCATTATCGCCCACCGTCTCTCCACCATTCGCAACGCCGATCTCATTCTGGTGATGCGCGACGGCGACATTGTAGAGCAGGGCAATCATGTGGATCTTTTGGCCCGTGGTGGCTTCTATGCTGAGCTGTATAATAGCCAGTTCGAGCCCGATGAGCCAGAGACGGAGGCAGCGGCAGTCAGAGCTCAGCCCATGGCTGCGGATTAGTTAAGCCTGGAGGTAAAAGACGCTTTATTTACGTTGCGGAGAGGTCGTGGGGTAAAAAGAGATGAACCTGCGTGCCCGCCCCTGGCTGCGAGTCAATAGTGGCCTTGCCACCAAACAGCTCGAGCCGTTCAAACACGCTGCGCAGGCCAAAATGCTTCTGATCTCGTTTCGTTAGAATAGCCGGATCAAAGCCCAGCCCCTTATCATTAACGGTGATTGCAATTCCATTGGCCTGAGCCTGAAGGGAAACGTGAGCCTTAAGCACTCCGGCATGTTTCACTACGTTAAAAAGCAGTTCGCGGACTAAATGATAGAGCAATATCCCCTGATCTTCACCAACGGTGGGTGGTGGCGTACTTGTTTCAAGCGTGACGTCTAGCTGGAAAGTCTCAGCCATGTGCTGAGACAACCAGGACAAGGAATCTATCAGCCTGGCACTTTCCAGCACTGGTGGGCTAAGCTCCACAGAAAGCTGCCGCGTCATGTCAATTCCATGGCGCACCATTTCAACTACTTCGTCAAACTCTCCGTTTTGGCCCATATCGCTTTGCAAGAAGCCAAGTTGCACATCCACGGCGAAGAGCAGCTGCTGGAGATCATCGTGTAGCAAGTAGGCGACGTTTTGGCGCACTGACTGTTCCGCCGTAATTAGCTCAGAGGCGAGGTGGCGCACCTGTTTAGTTTTCTCCTGCACTCGCTCTTCCAGCGTTGTCATTAGCTGATGCAGCGCTTCCTCAGCCTTTTTTCGCTTGTTGATGTCAACAATTGAGGCAACCCAGCCTATGACATTGCCACTTTCATCGCGTTCTGGGTTATAGGTGACGTTTACCCAGCGCGGGCCGCCACCCCGATAAGGCATCTCCGTTTCAAATTCTACCGTTTCGCCTTCCAACACCTTTTTGATATACGGCCGTATAATTGTCAGCGCCTTTTCACCCATGACGTCAACAATCGGCTTGCCAATCATCTCCTGCGGCGTGAGTTTAAACAGCGATGCGGCCGCCTGGTTAGCAAATAAGTAGTGCATGTCGCGGCTGCATCGGGTTAGAATCAAGGGAGTCGTTTCGGTAATGAGCTCTAGCTCAGCTTCCTTCGATCTTAACGCCTTCTCGGTGCGCTTGCGTGCGGTAATGTCTCGCCCCACTTTAGACGCCCCAATTATCTGCCCACCTTTGTCCTTTATGGGTGAGATTGTGAGAGAAATGTCAAGTCGTTCACCTGACTTGCTGACGCGGACGGTTTCAAAGTGATCGATCTTTTCACCCTGACGCAACCGTCTCAGAATCTGTTTTTCCTCATCTTGCAATTCTGGGGGAATGATCAGATTGATGGATTGGCCCACGGCTTCTTCAGCCGAATAGCCAAAAGTACGCTCTGCGCCTGCGTTCCAGCTTTGAATAATGCCATCCAGCGATTTGCTGACTATGGCGTCGTCGGAAGATTCTACGATAACGGCAAGCTGCGATTGGACTTCTTCGGCCCGCTTAAGCAGTGAGATATCGTGGAAGGCATTGATGGCCCCAACTAGACGGCCGTCTTGATCGCGAATCGGATCGATATTGACCAGAACGTGAACGCGCGTGTGGTCTGGCTGCTCAATAATAACTTCCTCGTTGCGGAAGCTTCGGCCTTCTTTCAGGGTGATGGACATGGGTGTCTGGTCATGGGGGAGGAGGGTGCCATCTGGCCGCCACAGCCTGAATGAGCCGCAAAATCGCTCATCGCTGTCGCCCGGGGTGGGCACGCGGCCCCATAGCTTTACCGCCTGCTCATTATAGAAGGTGATAATCCCCGACGGCGCTTCACAGGTGTAAACGGCCGCAGGCAAAACATCAAAGAATTCTTGTAAATTGACCAGACTGTTTACGATGGTTTGGTTCCCCCTGAGCGTCAGGCTTTGGTCTGGGCCCGGTTCGTCGGACTGTTCAATCGCTGAGCGCACAATTTGGCCTTTGTCGCCGCTATCCACTGTTTCGTCATCATCTTGTTTGTCGTTCATTTTGCAATCCTCTGTTTAAGCGTGTTTCTATCTAAACAGAATCTTGGTTCCTCAAAAGCTTTTGTCAAGCGGCAGATTAAACAAAAAGCTACTAATGTGTACTCTAGAACCCATGGCTCGAATTTTAGCAAACGTTACGTATTCAACCAAAATTTTAGGGATGTGGACCTGAGTTATGTCTTAGCCCTATCTAAGAATCCATATGCAGTTGATATACCATGCTCTACAATCTTGGCAGTATTGGATGTTTAACAGTATTGGATGGAAGCAGGATAGCGTGAAGCGGGCGCTTTGCTGGATAGCTTTTCCGCAAATTGCTTTATTAACGATTTTCAACATATGGCTGACCCACATTCCCAACAGGCACCGACCCCCAAAGCTGGGGCAATTACCCCACCTAAATCTTCGCATCATCACAGAATGCTGGCTCTGTTTGGCTGCCTGACGTTTTTGTTTCTGGGGGCGGCAGCGCTAACATTTTGGGTAGAATCCTTTGCGGCCACAGGTGAGGGACGGGTATTGCGTAAACGGCCGTCTGCCCTACGTGACATTCCCCAATTTATTAACCTCACCATTACGCAAACGGGCATTGCGGCCGTTACTACCCAGGATTTACGGCCGTTCAACTGGCAGCTTCCAGCGTTTTCACACGATTCGGTTGCCCTGACTCGGCAGGGAGAGCAGGTTCCTTACTATATTGATGAGGATGGAGAAACGCTCTATTTTCTGGCAGAAGCAGTCACCAGCACAATCGCTGCCCCGGCAGTCTACCAGCTAAGTCTGGGGGAAGGCTTGCCGATGCGCCAGAAGGATGCTGCGGCTTCAGGCCGTGGTAGCAGCAAGGGAATGTTTCGGCAAGTTTGGGAAGAGAACAGTACCTTTTTGGCAGAAACCGGGGGCAGCGACCCCTGGTACGGCCGTTTGCTGCTGGCGCCCAACACGTGGACCTTTCCCCTCACCAATATTCAGCCCAGCGGCGGACGAGGACGGCTCACAATTTCCGTCTGGTCTAGCACCGCCAGCGCCAGTAACCCAGACCATCATTTACAGGTTGGGCTAAACGGCCGACAGCTCGAAGACTGGGTGTGGGACGGCATACAGCACACGGCCACGACGGTAGAGCTGCCAAGCGGCCTGCTGCAGCCAAACGAACGCAATCTGCTAACGTTGACAAGTCCTGGCGATATTTCTGCTGCTGGCGAAGCCGTTTACGTGGATCGCGTCGAGCTGCTTTATGAAGGCATTCTGGAAGCTGGTCGCGGGCAATTTTGGTTTGGCAGCAGCGCCAACACCGTTGCCATTCAAAGGGCAGATGCGCAGCTGTTGGTGTTTGACGTGTCCCGACCCGATGAGCCGACGCTGTTAACGAACCTTACCCAGATTGGGGATGTGATGCTGTTTTCCGGCAGCGGATTAAACGGCCGTTACTATGCCCTCTATCCAGACGAAGCAATACGGCCGTCTTTTTCGAACAGCCTTGTCGCCAAGCAGGCGCTGCGCCAGAGCGAGCGGGGAGCCGACTATATTGTTATTTACCCGGATGACATGGCCTTTATGGCGGCGCTGCAACCACTGCTGGCGCACCGGGCCAGTCAGGGGCTGCGGGTAACGGCCGTACCGCTCAGCCAAATTTATGCCGAGTTTGGCTACGGGCACGAGAGTGCTGCCGCAATCCGCGATTTCCTCACTTTTGCCCAGGAAAATTGGACGTCACCATCGCCTCGCTACGTACTGCTGGCTGGGGATGCCAGCTATGACATTCATGATCATTTGGGCGCCAAAAATGATAATTTGTTGCCCGCCCAGCTGGTGCAGCTGCGCGATGGCTACGCCAGCAGCGATACCTGGTATGTTTTACCAGACGCCGGGGAAGCTACTATGGCTATCGGCCGTTTTCCCGCGCAAACGGCCGAACAGCTACAGGCAATGGTGGCCAAAACAGTGGCGTATGAGACCGACGGCCGTTCCTACTGGATTAATCGCGCCCTGGTGGTAAGCGAGGACGAAGCGCACTATGCTCAGTTTAGCGCGGATCTGGGCACGCGTTTGCAAGCCGAGGGGTATCAGATTAATCTGTTGCAAATGGCCCAGGATGAAACAGTTCATTATCAGCTCATGGGCGCACTCGCCAAGGGTGTTGGCCTGATCAACTATGCAGGCGAAGGATATGTTTCGCAGTGGGGCGATGGACAGGTGTTTGCCGGAGAAGATGCCGCTATGCTGGTCAATAATCGCCACACGCCAATCTTTACAACTTTCACCTGCAACAACGGTGCCTTTACCGAGCCAGATATGGACAGCCTGGCCGAGAATTTGCTGTGGGTGGAGGAAGGCGGCATTGTGGCTGCGGTGGCGCCTTCTAGCCGCATATCGCTCCCGGCACTGACGCCGCTGGGCGACCTGTTTTATGCAGAACTGTTAAATGATGAGGTTGAAACTGTCGGCGAGGCGCTGCTCAATGCCCAAACGGCCGCTGCCAACGACCCGGTCCTGCGTGAGGCGGTGTTGGTGGTAAATTTATTGGGCGACCCGGCGCTGAGGCTTCAACGGCCTTAAACTTTTTAAAGTAAAGAGTAAAAGGTGAAAAGTAAAAAGTGAAAATCCAGCTTTTACTTTTCACTTATCACTTATCACTCTCCACTCCTACAAATGCGTTTCGAACCAATCTAGCGTTTGCTGCCAGGCATCCGTTGCTGCGGCCTCGTCGTAGCTGGGGCGGGTATCGTTGAAGAAGGCGTGCTGCGCCCCGTCGTAAAGCTGGAACTTGTTGGTAACCCCTGCTTCTGTAAGCGCAGCGTGCATGGCTTCATAGCTGCTGGCAGCAATGCCGTCTCGGCTCCCTAAAAAGCTTAGTACCGGTGCAGAAACATTGCTGGCTACAGCTGGGGCAAGGGGCGCGCCGTAAAAGGGCACGGCCGCATGAATGTCTGGGCTGTTGGCGGCCGTTTGCAAGACCAGGCCACCCCCCATACAAAAGCCAACAATGCCAAAACGGCCGTTCACAAATGCCTGATCCTTTAAATGATCGATCGCCGCCTGAATCTCCCGCACGGCCGCCTGCGAACTCAGCGCCATCGCCTGCTTGCGCGCTTCGTCCGGCTCCGTGGTCACCACGCCGTGATACAGGTCTGGGGCCAGGGCTACGTAGCCTTCGGCGGCAAAGCGGCGCGCGATATCTTTGATATGGTCGTTGAGGCCCCACCACTCCTGAATAACGATGATTGCCGGACGCGGCTCCCCACCTTCCTGATAAGCCCAGTAGCCCATCAACTCGGCTTCATCCGGGCCTGGATAGCGCACAATGCCGCTCACCATCTGGCCGTCGGTGCTGTCGCTGCCTTCCGCCTCTGCTGGCGGTTGTTCATCATCCACCACTGGCGGTGGATTTTCATTGGGCGCAGCGGTACACGCCGCCAGTAGCGTGTTTGCGGCAATGGCGCTGCCTAAAACGGCCGTTGCTTTCACCAAAAACTGCCGCCGCGTTACCTCACCAACCTGAAAGTCGCGCACCAGTTCCATCAATTCCACACGG
>JBHIWP010000033.1:0-28092 GCA_041987425.1 Promineifilaceae bacterium (SeqCode)
AAAACAACCGCTTCACCTGTTGCGTTTTGCGGCAGCCACTTAACCTGTCCATACTTTTCGCTGAGGTAGGCTATAGTGGGATGCTGATAATGTAGTGCGGAGACGTAAATCGTTTTGCCTTGCGTGTCTAGCTGGTCCAAAAAGGCAGCAGCGGCCGTTAAGTCTCCATCGGTTTCATAAAAGACGGCCGAATCCTGTGCCCAAACGCGAAAATATAGCCGCTCCGTGAGTAATCCGCCCACCATCAAGGCCAAAACGCCTACGACGAGTATAGTCGATGTAAGCTCGATCTGCTTAAACTGCTTGCCCAGATCGTGAACGAAAACCATCAGACCCACACCCGGCAGATAAAAAATGAAAGGAATGAGGCCAATGGCCCGTAAATTGCTGGGCACAATTTCATTGACGGCCAGAGCGGTGGGCAGCAGCATAATGAATGGGGCCAGCAGCAGCAGCAGCACACCTGCCCGCTGCCAGTCAGCCTGCAGGGCCCGCCAGCGCCAGATGAGGGCCATCCAGCCCACCAGCAGCAAACCACCCCAAAACCAGCCGAATAACGGCCGTCCCGGCAGGTTAAAGCGAATATAGGGGTCTCCAACCAGGAAGAACATTTGCAGCGAGCGTATGATGCTTTCCCCCAGGCTCAACGCCGTTTCAGCCGGAGCCACCTGCGAAATGCGCACCCAGAAGGCGTCGGGATTAGCCACAAAAAAGCCCAGCAGCGGCGCCAACACGATTAAGGCGACACCCCCGACTAGCAGCAGCTGCAAGCTGCGCTTGCGCCAACTGCTTCCCAGCAGCAGAGGCAAGCTGGCCAGCAGCAGCAAAACGGGGAAGAGCCTTGCAGCCAGATATGTGTAACCCGTCAGGCCCAGAAAAATGCCGCTGATCAGCAGCCATTTGCGCTGCTCCAGCCGCAGGCCACGCAGCCAGGCGGCGGCCGTCAGCGTTTGCAGCAGCGGCTGGGTAATGGCCCGAAAGCCCAAATGGCTAAACAGCAAATGCCAGAAGCTAATGGCCAGCAGCGCGGCGGCTACCAGCGCTACGCGCCGGTCCCGAAACAGTTCCAGGCCCAGCCAATACACGGTCGCCACCGTCACCACGCCCACTATGGCCGCCGTCAGCCGCAGGGTGAAGATGGAATCGCCCAGCAGGCGCATTAGCCCTCCTGCCAGGTAAAAAAACAATACCTCTTTGCCCGTGTAACTGGTGATGAAAAGCGGCCGTTCCCCTTGTAGTCCAATTTCCGCCGCCAGGGTACCGTTCGCAGCTTCATCGTAATGAACACCAGCAGGCACCTGGGTGAGGTCGCTCAGGCGCAAGGTAGCGGCTGTCATCAGGCAAAAGAGCATGAAGAGGAGGGCATAGCTGTGCGGAAGGCGTTGCATGCCTGGATTTTATCGCTGGAACGGCAGTTCGTCGATTGGCACCAAACCATAGAAATGACTGTTTGTGAATAATAGCACTTGCGTAGGTTTTGCGTAGGATTTGCGTAGGTGCGGCGTACAGACCAGCGTAGGGAAGTGGTATAGAATCTTTGATGAAGGGTAAAAATCTCTTCTTCTTCTCCTCCTTTTAACGAGGGTCAGGTTTCGGCGTTCCTGACTCTCCAAACAATAACCGGGCTGGCAAAGTTGCCAGCCCGATTTTTTTTCCCCACCGCGTTGCGTATAATTCCCAACCATGACTGATAATAAAAATGAACTCGCAACGGCCGTTCCCAGTAGCCGCTCATTGGTAATGCGGGCGGCTGGCTTGGTTGGAGTCGCCGTACTTCTCAGCCGAGTCGTGGGGTTGGGGCGCGAAGTTGTTATTCGGGCCACGCTGGGCACCACCACCTTGCCTGCTGAAGCCTACGCAATCGCTGCACGTTTTCCAGAAACCATCTTTTTGATCATTGCCGGAGGCGCTATTGGCTCGGCGTTTATTCCTACTTTTGCCGCCTATTTTGAGCAGGATGACAGCGCGGGCGGCTGGCGGCTCTTTTCTAACGTAATTAACTTGATAACGGTGGTGGTAACGGCCGTTTCCCTGCTCAGCATCCTGTTTGCCCCCAATCTCGTTATCTGGCTGGCCGGTGAAAAAGTGGTTAGCAACCCGGAGCTGCTGCCGCTGACGGTGCGCTTAATGCGCATCATGCTGGTTTCCACCATTATTTTTGGTGCAAGCGGCGTTATCATGGGCGCGCTGAATGCCCGGCAGCACTTTTTGCTCCCCGCCCTGGCTCCAACCATATACAACATCGGTATCATTACTGGGGGACTGCTCTTCGCAGGCGGCGGACCAGAATCGGTCGCTACGGGGCTGGCTATAGGCACGGTGGTGGGCGCGCTGGGGCATTTGCTGGTGCAGCTACCCGGTTTGCGGCAAAAGGAGGCGCGATATACGGCCGTACTTTCCCTGCATGACCCGGGTGTAAAACAAGTAATACGGCTTATGTCTCCCCGAGTGCTGGGTCTCTCCTTTAGCGAAATCAACAAATTCCTTATTATCTGGCTGACGGGTCCAATGGCGACGGGCAGTTTGCCTGCCTTGAACACTGCTTTTCTCCTGATTATTATGCCGCAGGGGATCATTGGGCAGGCACTGGGCATAGCCGCTTTTCCCACGATGGCTTCCTTAGCAGCGCGCGGCCATCGGGAGGAGATGCGCCAGATTTTTGCTGACTCTCTACGAATTTTGCTTTTTCTGGGCCTGCCGTTTTCAGTCCTTTTCGCCCTGCTGGCTCAGCCGCTCGTTTCTTTGCTGTTTGAGTGGGGTCTCACAGGTGATGAGGACGTTGTCTTTATTAGCTTTGCTTTGCTTTTCTATGCCCTTGGGCTGGTGCCGCTGCTGGCGCTTGAGGTGGTGGCTCGCACCTTTTATGCCCTAAGCGACACGCTGACGCCAGTTTTAGCTGGCGGGGTGCAAATTATCATCATGTGGCTGCTCAGCTTATGGTTTAGCCAAACGATCTTTCCGCAGCAAGGCTGGCTGCCCTTGGGCGGTTTGGCGCTGGGGTTTAGCATCTCTAACGTAATTGAGGTGCTGTTATTGCTGTGGCTGCTGCGTCCCAGGCTGGGCGGCATTGAAGGTTTTTCATTATTGAATGGTTTGTGGCGCATGGGCCTTGCCACTTTGCTGATGGCGGGGGGTATGTGGGGCATGCAGCTGCTGTTGGGGGAAACGGCCGTTCTGTGGCAAATCTTGGGGGGAAGCGCAGTTGGCGGCGGGCTCTATCTGCTGGCGTGTGCCGGGTTGCGAGTGGAGGAGCTAAGCCGCGTCTGGCAATTTAGCTATCGCCGTCTGAAGCGAGCTCAAAGCCCCAAATAAACCAAAAGCCCGACCAAATGGCCGGGCTATTCCCTCTTCCTCTTCTCTTCCTATTAAAACAACAACACAGCCAATTGAATTGGCTGCACGTTGTTGATTTCAGATTTAGTTACCAGATGACAAAGCGGAGCCAGTCATGCGCATGTTCGAGCGGGTAAGAAGTTCGCCATTTACCCAAACTTCCAGCGTATATTCCCCCGCGCGAAAGCCTTCTTCTGGATTGTAGTAGATGTAGCCAGGCCCATCTGCGCCATATTGCCAAACTTCATTACCGCCGTCCACCACTTCTCCGTCATGGCGCCAAACCCAGGCCCAGGTCATGCCATCGGCCATGCCATCGTAAGAGAAGGTGGCATAAACCGTGTATGAACCAACGGCAAAAATGCTTGTCGGATCTACTGCCTCATAACTATCGTCAATTTTTGTGGAGAAGCTGATGGCTCCCAGCTCCGTATCTTCTTTAAGCTCAACTTGGGGCTCGAACTGATTGTATTCTTCTGGCAAAGTAAGTGCCGCCTGCACTAAAGAATTAGCATCGGTCAAAAAGAGCGGGTCACTACTGGCAGTGGATACAATTTGGGAGGTAACGGCCGTTTCTGCGATAAACTCCACCCCAGCGCTATCTGGCTGTGTCAGAGCAGCCACTTCAGCAGTGACAGGTTTTGCATTGGTGAGTACGGCAACAAGGGGGGTGTTGTCAGCGGCTGGGCGCAGCGCATAGAGCGCAAAAATTACAGAAGCCGCCAAAAAACCTAAACTTGCAAAAGAGTAGGTTTGCAGGCGCTTTTCTGCTTGAAGCCGCATAAAGAAATATGGCGAACGCTTCATTTCTCGCCAAGACTTAAAAACGACGGCGAGACAAAGCAGCAATAATAAAATGAGTGTCCCCAAAATCCACGGGGTAATTGTTCCAGTTAAATTCGATAGCAAATTGATAAACCCTCTTCCCAAAGGTTGGAGGCTATTATATGGGAACATTTGCTAATAATGCAACTATTTAGTAGACATAATAGCACAATCTAAAAAATTGTCACTATTCTGTCTCCTGGTTGTCCCTGACCTTAGTACTAAATGGGGCCATAATTTAACCCAATTTTGCTCGAAAAGCCCTTGAGGCAATGTTTTACTTAACAGATTGTGAAAATTTACTCAGATAGCGCGTTCAAGCCCATTCTCACTTACTAAAACACTGTTTACAGCTCCCAAGACCCAAGGGATTTTCTGTTGAGCAGTCAACCCTAATTGAAGCGAAACTCTTCGGGTCTAATCTTGACAAGAGATAATAGGTACAAAGATAGTTTACAAAAACACTTGCCGAAAGCTCAGGAGAACCTAAAATTGGCTAAATGATTCAGATTGAGGGACTTGTTAAACAGTATGGCTTTAATCCGGTGCTTAGAGGCGTGAACCTGCACCTTGCCACCGGGGCATTTGTAACCCTGGTTGGTCCCAATGGAGCAGGCAAATCCACGTTGCTACGCATTGTGGCTACTTTGTTAAAGCCCTCAGCCGGTGAAGTAAAGATCGGCGGCTGGCCCATCCCCCAATTTAGCGACCGCGTGAGGCGGCACATTGGGCTGGTTTCGCATCAGACCTTGCTTTACGGCGATTTGACTGCAGCCGAAAATCTGCTTTTTTTTGCCAGAATGTATCAACTGGATAACAGTGAGGAACGTGTTTTGCAGGCACTAAAACGTGTAGGGCTGGCGGCACGAGAACGAGATGCGGTGCGCACCTTCTCACGAGGCATGATGCAGCGCCTGACCCTGGCGCGCGCCACGCTGCACGAGCCAGATGTACTGCTGCTGGACGAGCCCTATACTGGCCTGGATCAGGATGCCTCTGCCCTGCTGGATGATTTGTTGCACCGCGAGCGCGAGAACGGCCGTACCATCCTCATGATCACGCACGATCTGGTGCACGGCCTTAACCTGTGCGATCGGGTAGCGATTCTGAATCGAGGCCAGATTGTGCAGGAAATTGCAAGGGGTGAAGTGAGTGGCAGCGAGTTTCTAGATATCTATGCAGAATACACTGGCCGCAAGCCGGGGATGGCAAACACAGTAAATGGATAAGCTATCAGCAGCAACGCCGTCCGAATCGCCCCGGCTGCTCAAGAATCAGTTTGCAGCGGCCGTTTGGGCGATCGTTTGGAAAGATCTGCAAATTGAGAAGCACACGCGCCAAACTGTTAGCCTGATGGTGATGTTCTCGCTGGTAACGGTAGTGATGTTTAATTTCGCTCTGGAAACAGAGCTAGACGCAGCACGAAACGTGGCAACGGGCCTTTTGTGGGCCACTATCTTGCTGGCGGGCACGCTTGGCTTAAACCGCTCTCTTTCTATTGAACGTGAAAACCAAACGCTTGACGCCATTCTAATTGCTCCAATTGACCGGCGGGCCATCTATCTCGGCAAGGTGATCAGCGTTACTGTTTTTACACTTTTGCTGGAAGTGGTGCTGGTTTTTGTCTTTATCATCTTCTTTAACAAGCCATTTTGGCAGCCGCTGGTGCTGCTGGTCCTGTTCCTGGGCACAATTGGCTACGTCGCGGCTGGGGTACTTGTCACCTCCATGACGGTACAGACCAGAACAAATGAGGTGCTGCTGCCCATTCTTCTGCTGCCGCTGGTGCTGCCCCTGGTTTTACCGGCGGCAACGGCCGTTGGCGAGTTGATGATCGTTAACCCGAACACATCAACCATTCGCAGTATGTTATCGTTGGTTGCCGCTTATGATCTGGCAATATTAGCCACCGGTCTTTTTACGTATCATCTGGTTGTGGAATCATAACTGGCCCTATTGCTTTAATAAATCGTGATAAATGGATTTTCGAATCGGAAATATTTGCTATTCTTCAGTCACTGAAAAGACCACAATTACAGGCTTGAAAGGAATAAATCGAAGAATAGAAAGGAATAGTCATTATGACCCTGGCACGAATGAATCGCTGGATACCTGTTCTCAACTGGCTGGCCGCAGCCACCTTGCTTGTTAGCCTGGCCATGAATTTTTTCTATGCTCCTACCGAACGCACCATGGGCAATGTTCAGCGCATTTTTTATTTTCATGTGGGCTCGGCCTGGGTTGGGGCTGTGGCCTTTTTTATTGCGCTGGTTGGCGGTGCCCTATATTTGCGGCAGAAGAAGGATATTTGGGACACCGTGGCCCTCTCTTCAGTAGAAATTGGCCTGGTGTTTTTGACCATTGCCACGGCCGCTGGTTCTGTTTGGGGTAAGCCCGCCTGGAATACCTGGTGGGACTGGACACCTCGCCTGACGCTCATCACCATCGCTTGGCTCACCTATGCCGCTTACTTCATGCTGCGGGGCTCCATCGAGGAGAAAGAAAAACGGGCGCGGTTTGCGGCCGTTTACGTCATTGTCTCTTTCGTCACCATTATTATGGCCTACATCAGCATTCGCATCTTTCGCGATATTCACCCGGTCGTCTTCGGCGGCACTTTAGAATCGGCTCAGGGCGCCTCTGAAGGGCTGCAAGAGTTTGCCCCCGGGCTGGAATCCATGAAAATGGGCATTACGCTAACCGTAAACACCATCTCTTTCACGATTTTGTACATTGCCTGGATGGTCAACCGAATTCGTTTGCAATATCTGCTAGACAACGCGGCTTCGCTAAAAATGCGCCTGGTTTCTCGGCTGCAAGGAGGAAAAGCTTAATGATTGCCCCACTATTTTTCTTAAATATTGCCTGGCAAGCCGGTATCGATCCCAATCATTTTAACAGTTACTTGATTCTTGGTTATGGGGTAATGGGGCTCATCGGGCTGGTATATATCGTAAGTCTGGCCATCCGGCAGCGGAATCTGAAGCAGGATATTCAGCTCATGGAGCGATTATTACAAGAGGATGAGTAAGGGGTCTGCTAGCTTAAATTACGTAGGCTCTATTACTTTTTCTTCGCTTTTTTAAGGCATACTTGCATTCTAGAGTATGAGAAACAATCGCTTCAAATCCGTAAGAACCTGCAAGCGCTGCCCATCTAAAAGCCACACATCAACGGCCGTGGAGATCATGCATGCTTAAATCATTATCGATACCTGAACCTATTCGCACCCTTTCGCTAACGCAGAAGCTATTGATTGGTGTAGGCACAGCCGTTCTCCTTTTCTTGCTTATTGGTTCACTCACCCAAAACAGCAGCACCCCTGAGTTTGCCGTTGGCCTGCAAACCCAGCCATTTGCCATTCTGGCGCTGCTGTCGTTTGGTGGCGGTATACTTAGCTTCGCTTCCCCCTGTACGCTGCCCGTGCTCACCGCCTATTTTGCCTTTGCCTTCCAAAGCGGCCGTAAACAAATTGCCACCAATACGATTGCCTTTATGCTGGGCCTGGCCACGACATTTACGCTGTTTGGCGCGGTTGGTTTTGCCGTGGGCAAGACGCTGTTGCGCAACCAGCAGCTGCTTGTGCTGGTAGGTGGCGCAGTGGTTATGGTTTTTGGCGTGCTGAGCCTTCTGGGCAAAGGGTTCGGCGGAATGGATACCAGCGACGGCGGTGTCCAGCCGAAAAGCACAACGGTGAAAGGCTCCTATATTTTTGGCATGAGCTTCGCCGTAGGCTGGACAAGTTGCATCGGCCCAATTTTAGGTACGGTGCTCACGCTAGCGGCCCAAACCACCTCTGTGTGGAACGGCATGATGCTGCTATTTATCTATACCTTAGGCTTAGGCTTGCCCCTGCTGGTTGTTTCCACGTTCTTCGGCCGTATGAGCCGACAGAGCCTGTTTTGGCGTGCGTTGCGCGGTAAAGGGTGGGAGCTGGACGTCCACACGCTGGCGGTTGCGCTGGTATGGGCGCTGGCTATCTGGCGCGTTTTGGTGGCCGTTTTGGATTATGCTTTCTTCAATTTTGATGCCTTTACAGGCCAGACGGTTACCGTGGGGCACGAGGTTGGCTTGCTCGCAATTTCGTTGCTGGGGGCAGCGTTATGGGTTTACACGGGCTCCGAGGAGCGAAGGGTAAAGGTTCATCTGCACTCAACCCAGCTTATTAGTGGCGCTCTGTTTATCATTTTGGGTGTGCTGATGCTAAACGGCACCCTCACGCAGATCAATTCGCTCGTAAGCCGGTATGAATTTGCCGAATGGTTTGTTGTTCTAGAAGAGCGATTTATTGAGCTATTTCAGCAGTAGCGTGCTGTAGTCAGGTTTCTTCAAGATGTCCTCAGAAAGTTTGGAGCCCGAAAACACAAACCGCAGGAAAAACGGCCGTAACCCCCTGCTCATTGTTGGCGGATTCATCATCTTAGGGGTGGCGCTTGTACTAGTCATTTTTGGCGGCAATCTTTTTGGCTCTGAACAAGAGACCAACGAAGCCGACAGCACCGTTTTACAGCAAGTGCCTGACTTTGAGCCTGAGGACAACAATGCTGCTGCCCTGCCCACCGGTGGCGACCTGCTGGAAGTCGGCAGTCTGGCCTATGACTTTGCGCTTAGCGATGTAGACGGCAACCAGGTGCAGCTGAGTGACTTTTCCGGGCGGCCCGTCATCATCAACTTTTGGGCCACCTGGTGCGGACCCTGCCGTATCGAGATGCCCGAGCTGGAAGCGGCGTATCAGGCATATCGAGAAGAAGGTCTGGTAATTTTGGCTTTGGACCAGAAAGAGACGGCCGAAGATGTAGCCAACTTCTTTGATGAGCTGGGGCTGAACTTTACGGCCGTTCTGGACAAAGAAGGCACCGTCTCAGAGCTGTATGGCGTGGCTAATGTTTTGCCCACCACCTTCTTCATTAATGAGAGCGGACAGGTCACCGCCATCCATCGCGGCCCCATGGTGCAATCGCAGATTGACGGCTATCTTGCTCAAACGATTTCCACCACTGAATAAACATCATCTCACGGCCGTCTCCACCCGCCCACCACAAACAAGCGATAAGCCCGAACTTGCCTGATTTATTCGTTTCATTTGTCAATTCGCCTAATTCGTGATGAAATACCCCCTATGACAACGCCACCGAAGAAAAAAGTAACCGGACGAACGCGCGATTTTGTAATTGGTGCCGATAAATTAATCTATAAATTCAGCAAGCATTGGCTTGCTGTGCTGAACACCATCATTGCTATTTATGTCGCACTCCCTATTTTGGCCCCAGTGCTGATGAATGCGGGGGCCACGGGGCCAGCTCGCGTAATCTACACCATGTATAGCCCCATGTGTCACCAAATGGCTTCGCGCAGCTTTTTCCTCTTCGGGGAACAGGTGGCCTATCCACGAGAATTAGCTGGATCTGAACTGACCTCCCTGGAAGTTTATGCCCAGTCGCTGCCTGAATTTGCGGCCATTGAGCAGGGCAACTGGGCGGAGTTTTTCGTTGCTGCACGTAAATTTTTGGGAAATGAGCAAATGGGCTACAAGATGGCCCTGTGTGAGCGGGATATTGCCATTTATGGCTTTGTGCTGATTGGCGGGCTGATTTATGGCCTGGTGAGGCAGCGGCGCAAGATACGGCCGTTACCCCTCATTCTCTTTTTGATCATCGGCATGGGCCCCATTGCCCTGGATGGATTTAGCCAGCTCTTTGGTTACTACGCCACCCCATTGGGCGGCGGTGAAGCGGCTGGCATTCAGGCATTCTTGGGCTCCATCTTCCCCTTGCGTGAGAGCACTCCGTTTCTGCGAACCTTTACCGGAGCTTTGTTTGGCTTCATGCTTGTGTGGCTGGCCTACCCCCACCTGGACCACAGCATGGGCCGCACAGAATTGGATTTAGAGAGAAAGCTCACCCGCATCGGAGAACTTCCCTCATAAAGGATTGGGTAATTGGGTAACTATCGTTTAGTGAGAATTACCAGATTACTCAATTGCATAATTACTCCACATATCGTCCCAACACGAGAGTTGCATTATGCCCGCCAAGACCAAACCCATTTGACATGGTGATGTCTACCTGGGCAGGTCGCGCTGTGTTGGGCACGTAATCGAGGTCACAGTCGGGATCGGGCGTTTCGTAGTTAATGGTTGGCGGCAGCAGATTATGCTGAATTGCTTGCAGGCAAATGATGGCCTCTAGCGAGCCAGACGCCCCAAGTAAGTGGCCGTGCATCGACTTGGTAGAGCTGACGGGAATATCGTAGGCCGCTTCGCCAAAAACTGCTTTGATCGCGGCCGTTTCTGCTTTATCGTTTAGCGGCGTGCTGGTGCCGTGGGCGCTGATGTAATCTACAGTCGATGGCTCCACGCTGGCGTCTGCCAGGGCAGACCGCATAGCTTCAATCGCGCCAGAACCATCTTCGGCAGGCATAGAGATGTGGTAGGCATCGGCGCTGGCCCCGTAGCCCAAAAATTCGCCGTAGATGCGCGCCCCGCGGGCCAGGGCATGTTCCAGTTCTTCCAGTACCACAATGGCGGCTCCTTCACTTACAACAAATCCGTCACGCGTCTGGTCAAACGGCCGTGAGGCCGTCTGCGGATCATCATTGCGAGTCGAGAGCGCCTTCATCACGCTAAACCCGGCAAAGGCAATGGGCATCAAGCAAGCTTCCGAACCGCCCGCGATCATGACATCGGCAGCACCGTGCTGCACCACCCGCGCCGCCTGGCCAATGGCATCGTTGCCCGTGGCGCAAGCGGTGGCCACAGACATGTTGGGGCCACCCAGCCCATGCTGAATGGAAACCGTGGCCGCTGGCGTATCGGCCAGCATCATCGGCACAAAAAACGGGCTGACGCGGTAAGGTCCCCGTTCGTTAAGCATATTTACGTTGTCTACAATGGGGTCCAGGCTGCCCATGCCGCTGCCCACGACCACGCCTACGCGGTTTTTGTTGGCCTGGTTTACGGTAATGCCCGCATCCTCTATGGCTTGCTGGGCAGCATACAGCGCAAATTGCGTCATGCGCGACATGCGCCGTACTTCTTTGCGGTCAAAATGATCCTCAGGTTGAAAGCCCTTCACCTCACCGGCGAACGTGGTTTTATATTCGCTGGGATCAAAGGCCGTAATTGTGTCTATGCCGGATTGCCCCTGGCTAATATTTTGCCAGGTAATCGCTACGTCATTACCAAGCGGGTTGATGGTGCCCAGACCGGTCACAACCACCCGCCGTCTTTGTTGATTCATACATCCTCCACTGTCTTCTTTTCTACAACCAACTATAACCCAACCTGTCTGCGAAAGATACGGCCGTCTCACCCACAGCCAACAAAAAAGAGGCTGGCATTTGCCGCCAACCTCTTCTTGGTAATCCGTTAACGGTGGTCGGTAATCCGTAACCGCTTACCGTTTACTGAGCACTGCCTTACTGAACACCGACCAACTGGTTACTGCTTATCGGCTACTGTAGCTCAACCGACATGGCAAAGTCGCCTTCGCCCCCAGAGAAATTACGCACGCGAATAATAACGAGCGCGTCGCTTTCAAAGGTGTACGTCAGCACTTCATCTTCGCCAGAGAAGCCATCATCTACAGTGACCAAGACATTTTCATCCAGGTCCAGGATTTCGATCACCATATCCGATGTATCGTCGTCCGAGGCCACATTGACAACCATTACATCCCCTGCCAGACCGCTAATAACATAATCAACCAGCCCTTCCTCGTTGGTGCGGGCGTCCACAAAATCACCATAAGCCAGCTCAAAGATCACTTCTGGGGTACCAAAGAGCACAACTTCGTATTCTCCAACGTTGCCAGCAAAATCATCTTGAGAATTCAGAATGCGGAACGAGTAGTTCCCCGTTTCCTCAATGAGCATGACGAATTCCTCAACATCAATAGAGGAATCGAAGCCTCGTTCTACCTCAAAGCCCAGACCTTCAAGCAGCGTGTCTCCCTGGCGCACCTGAATGGCCAGGTCCAATTCCTCAGCGGGTTCAACGTAGATACCCACCATATCACCGGCTCGCAGGGCAGTAAAGGGGAAGGAGTGACCTTCACCTTCATCTTCGGCCTCTAAGCTGTCGGCAGCGGCAATGACGACATTGGTCAGGGGGAAGCCCAATTGCATGTCGAAGCTGCCTGTAGAGCCTTCAAAGCCATAGATGTTGACGGTATAGACGCCGTCAGCAGGCAGGGAGGCAATGACATTTTCCTGACCAAAGGAGGCGTCACGCTCTCGGGAAAGCAAGGAGTTGCCAGCGGCATCTACCACATCAATTACAGCATCAAACTCGCCTAAGGGAGTAATGATCATGCCGACTACGTCATCCGCAGCGCCAGTGAAAGAGTAGGAGGCGATTGGATTGGCGCTATCTACTGAACCAGACACAAAAGCTCCATATTCAATGGCATCACCTGTGCCACCGGAACTCGTGTTGCCCGATGGTCCGGCCGTTCCAGCTTCAGCAATCGTCAACGTATAGTTTCCAGTCGCACCAGCAAAACCACTAATCGTAATATAGTAGGTGCCAGAGGCTGGAATCGTTAATTCACGGATTTCCTCGATGCCAAAGGATGCATCAATTTCACCATTGGGCAGAATAGAGCTGCCTTCTGCGTCTACAACATCAAAGACAACATCTAACTCGCCTTCTGGCTCAACGATAATGTCGATCACTTCCCCTTCCAGGCCAACAAAGTCCCACACGGAGGGACCGGATTCATCCACCGTGCCCTGGACAACGTCACCATACAGAACGAAGCCGGAGGTAACTGGTGGGTCCGTCACTTCAGTTACGGGAGCGCCAACGGGGGTAGAAAGGATGATAGAATTTTCAATTGCATCCAGGATTGGGCGATTTTGCGCTTCTTCAGAGACCTCGGAACCAGACAGCACGATGGCCGCACGGTCTTCTGACATAAGCAGCAGGATTTTCATAACGGCCGTATCGCCTTCGGCATCTGAAGCATCGGCCAGCACCTGGGCACCTTCTTGTCCATTGATGGTAACGGCCGATGGTTCTTCCGTCACCGTAAGCGTAATATCTTGATCTTCAACAGCTCCTTCAGTGAAGAGATCGACAAAGATTTGCAAAACAGCCACCGGATCGTCAGCATCCAGATCTTCACCACCTATCAGGCTCAGCAGCTCACGATCTAGAAGAAGCACATTTAAGATGGCTCCTTCAATGTCATCCTCAGAATCGTCCAAAATCTCCTGGCTGGTGGCTAGCTTAACCTCGCCACTTGCTTCATCGGAAACAATAGCCCAGGCCTCAGGATACGAGAGAGAAACCCCCAGCACATCGTTGGAAAAATCAACAAAGCCTGCGGTAGGATCTGGCGTCTCCGTTGGCTCCGGAGTTGGTTCTTCGGTGGGTTCTGGTTCTTCTGTCGGTTCTTCTTCATCCGGGGGCGGATCACCATCGTCGTCATCGTCACTAGAAGCGCGCGGCGTTGGCGTGGGATCTTCTCCGCCACAGGCTGTTAGCACAGCACCAAAGAGCAGTGCTGCAAGGAGCAACAAAATCAGATGCTTGTTCACGTTTTTCATAAAAATCTCTCCTAAAATAGTTGGGGTTTCCTTAAATTAAGTGGGTTACTTTGAGCGGTTGATTGGCTAATAATGGTAATCGAGGAGATCAATTTCACCATAGGTTAATCGGTCTATGGTACCGCAATCTCCATAATTATGACTTCATTTCTATCTATTAATCTGAACGGCCGTAACCTCCTTCATTTTGAGACTATGGCGCATAGAATACAGACAAATTTTCTACTCAACTGTTAAACAGTATATACATGAACCGATCCGAAATCGATCCTGTCTTTTTTTGAGTGCGGAGCCGTAAAACAGGAGATGTTGTCAGCGGTCACGATTTAGCCAGCGCAAAGTTAGCTCTCCTACCCGATCCAACCGCTGGCGCAGTACTGTGCATTCGGGCAAGGCATCGACAAACATTTGACCATACCGTTTGGTAATGACCCGCTTATCAAGAATGATCACTACTCCTTCATCTGTCTGACGTCGGTTGAGCCTTCCAAATCCCTGCCGAAACCGCAGCACAGCCTCCGGCACGGAATATTCAAAAAAAGAATTGTCAAACGTCTCGGAGCGAGCGGCAAAAATAGGATCTGACGGTACGTCGAAGGGCAGCTTGGCAATCATCACCGCTTGCAGGGCTTCTCCGGGCACATCGACTCCCTCCCAAAAGGAACGCGTGCCCAGCAGCACGGTGTGGCTGTTTGGCTGCTTAAACTGGTCCAAAAGCTGCTGGCGCGAGCTGCCAGAAGATTGCGCCAGCGTAGTAATGCCTGCATCGGCGAGCACGCCTTCAATAGCCTTGGCCGTCTGGCTTAGCTGGCCGTAGGAGGTAAACAAGACCATCGTACGGCCGCCTAACGCCGTCGCCACATTCACAATGGCTTCTTCCAGCATGCGCTGGTAGCCGGGCTGGTTTGGCTCTGGAATGTCGGTAACCAAATAGAGCAAGGTGGCATTTTTGTAGTCGAAAGGCGAGCCAACGGCCAGCTCATCCACGTCGTAGGCGTGCAGCCGCTCGCGAATGTAGGCAAAATTAGCTTCTTCGCGGGCGTCTGGCCCGGCGGTGCGCATCGTGGCGGAGGTCAGCACCACCGTTTCCAATGCCTCGAAGATGTTCCTTTGCACCAGTGGCCCCACGTGCAGCGGCGCGGCGTGAAGAGAGATGCGCTCTTTAAACACTTCGACCCAGTAAATCATGTCTGGGTCTGGTTCGATGATGATGCCATCTAAATTGTGACGAGTTTCTTCCAGGGAACGGCCGTTGCTCATCAACGTCAGCTTCAAATCCTCAGCATCTTCCACGTCAAACTGGTCGCCAAGGTCACCCAGGCCGCCCGCCAGCTTGCCAAAGCCTTCGGCAATGGCAAAGAGATGACGACTCAGGTTATCCCAGCTAATTTCCACCTCGTCAAAGCCGGGCTGCGTGCGCACGGCAGGCGTCAGCCGAATCTGCTGGGCAAACTGGCTGCGCGTGCTCACCGCCTCAGACAAAAAGTAGGTCAACGTCGTGAAAAATTCATCCAGCCGAATCATCGCCGCCTGCCCCTCGCGGCGCATCCGGTCTATCATCTCATCAAATTTGGCGGCAAAGTCGCGCGGCAGCGTGGCTTGCAGCCGGGTTTGCAGATCGGCCAGCAGCCCGGCACGCGGCTTGGTGACGTCATCCAGAATCGCCTCCAAAAAGCGCTTGTCGGCCCGAAAGCTCAGGCCATCGGTAACGGCCGCTTCCAGATGGTGCGCCTCATCCACAATCAGGTCAAAAAATTGAGGCAGCACCTGGCTTTCGCTGGACACGTCAGACAGCAGCAGCGAATGATTCACAATGATCAGATGGGCCAGCTCAGAGCGGCGGCGGGCCACGTGCAGCGGGCAATTTTCGGCGGCGCAATGGTCCTGCGTGCAGGAAGCGGTCTCCGCATTCAGCCGGACCCAGGCCAGCCGCTCCCCTGGCGTGCGCAGGTTCAGCTCCGCTACGTCGCCGTTTTGCGTAGCAGGCAGCCAGAGCAAAATACGGGCATACAGGGCCATCTCGTCGGCGTTGCTAGGGCCGCTGTGGCGCATCTGCTGGAAGAGCCGGGTACACAGATAATTGCTCCGCCCCTTGCGCACGGCAGCGCGCAGCTCGAACGGCAGCACTTTTTGCAGTTCGGGAATATCTTTGTGGTCGCAGATACTCTTGCCTTTGATTAACTTATGACATACCTCACACCTCATCTGTCTCTCTCGTCTGTTGATGGTGTTGGTGGAGATGACGACGCGACGGCCGTTTTCCACAGCCCAAAACGCGGCAGGAATAAGATACGCGATACTTTTACCCGTTCCGGTTCCTGCTTCTACCATCACGTGCGCCCCGTCATTGAAGGCACTAACTACCGCATCCAGCATCTCTACCTGCTGCGGCCGGTACTCGAATGAGTCAAAAAGCTGGCTAAAGTTGCCCCCAGGGCGGATCAGGCTGGCGACCAGGTCTGGGTCTAACATGCGGGGCGTTTCCGCGGGCACAGCGGGACGGCCGTCTAGCTTGCCTGGAGTAAATAGACGAGGCAGCCGCCCGCGATGGCGCAGATCCTTGTTCTCAAATGCGGTGCGCACCCGCTCGGCCAAAATGTCCTCAAAAAAGACAGTTTCTGGCCAGCCTAGCCGCCGTCCGGCCTCTACTAGCTCATCAATCTGATACAGCTGAAGCTGCATGGCCCGTTCGCGCAGCGCCAGGAAAAGTTCCACCGTTTGCTCGGCGTCATCCAGAGCCCGGTGGGATTGCCCGCCATTCGGATTGGGCAATCCTAAATAGTGCACCAATGAGTCCAGATTAAACCGCCCGGCGTCGGGAAACAGGATGGAGGCAAGCGTCACCGTATCCAGCCGATGGTTGCCCATGCCCAGCCGCTCTGCCTCTAAAAATCCCATATCAAAACCGATGTTGTGCCCGACCAGCACATGGTCCCCAATTTTAGGGCGCAGGCGCGAGCGCAAGGTAAACATTGTGGGCGCATCATCCACCATGGCCTGGGTAATGCCGGTTAACTGGGTAATGTATGGCGGTATCGGCCGGTGGGGGTTCACCAGCGATGAAAATTCATCCAAAATGTCGTTGCCGCGAAAGGTGATGGCAGCGACTTCGATGATGCTGTCAGTTTGTGGGTCTAGTCCGGTCGTTTCTACGTCAACGACAACGTAAGTATTGGCTGTCACAAAGCAATCCCCGCCTCTAGGTGCAAAGTTTTGTGGGTGATGAGATCGTATCCTCGCGCAAACCACAATTGCTTTTTGCTAAACGAAATAGCTCGAGCAGTTTACGCGGAAGGGCAAAATTATAGCACAGATTTTCTAACGCGAATGTAAAGGCAATAGATTAATACTTGTTTGGTAACCAGTCTGGGGGACATTGGTCAGCTTGACATGCCTGATCTTGTGTGCCATAATGCGCCAATCATTTCCAATTTATATCAGCCAGTTTTCTGGCACGCTATCTTTATGATGAGGAGGTGGTGCTAATGGATAGTAATTTATCTAAACGCACCGTGGCGCTACCTTCTCAGATGAATCAGTAGCGCTGCGGTGCACGCAAGGGCCCTGTTCTCGGACAGGGCCCTTGTTTGTTATAGGCTAATCATATTTCCCAACCTCCCGCAGGTTTTGTAAATGCGCCCGCTTTTCACTGAAACCTGCGGGAGGTTTCACGGTTGAAGAAAGTAAGAGGAGAGAAAATGAGAGAAGTTCCAGTAGTGTTGTTTGGCGCGGGCGGTGTTGGCTCGGCCTTGTTGCGGCAGATTGTAAACGGCCGTACCCATCTCGCCACCCGCAACCAGTGCCAGTTCAAAATCATCGCCATTACCGACAGCAAGACCATGCTATGGCAGCCAAATGGCTTGAACGACGCTGAACTTTTGGAGGCAGTTGCCGCTAAAAGACAGGGGCTGTCGGTTGATCCCAACTACCACGCCGAACGTGCCGTTGAGCGCGTTCGCCCCAGCGAAGCCGAAATCGTGCTAAAGGTAACAGATTCCGAGCTTGGCCCGGCCATCTTTGTGGATGTAACCGCCGCCGATGGGCTGGAGCCTGTACTGATGCAGGCGCTGGACCAGGGACACAGCGTAGTTTTGGCCAACAAAAAGCCGCTGGCCGGACCGTGGCAAACGGCCGCTCCCTTCTACAACCATCCCCGCCTGCGCCACGAATCCACCGTGGGCGGCGGCCAGCCGGTGATTGCCACGCTGCGCTATCTGCTGGACGTGAATGATGCGGTTTACCAGATTGAAGGGCAGTTGAGCGGAACATTGGGCTTTATATGCGGCCGTTTAGATGAAGGCATTCTCCTCTCCCAAGCCATCGCCGAGGCCAAAGCCAAAGGCTACACTGAACCCGACCCGCGCGAAGATTTGGGCGGCAAAGACGTGATGCGCAAGGTGATGATTTTGGGGCGCATGGCTGGCTGGCCGCTGGAAGCCAGCGACATCCAGGTAGAGTCGCTCTACACGCCGGATTTGGCCGATTTATCCGTATCGGCGTTCATGGAGGCCGCCAGCCAGCTAGACGCGGCGATGAACCAGCGCGTGGCGGCGGCTCTGGGCAACGGACAGGTGCTGCGCTACGTGGCCGAACTGTCTGAAGGGCGCGGCACCGTTGGCCTGAAGCCCATCCCGGCCAGCAGTCCCCTGGCCAACATGAAGTACATCAGCTTCCGCACCAGTCTGTACAATGACGAACCGCTGCTCATCGGCGGCAAAGGCGCAGGCGTAGAGATGACGGCCGCAGGCGTGCTGGGGGATATGATTGGGCTGGTGCGGGAGCGGTAGGCGGTATTCAGTAATCAGTGGGTCAGTAATCGGTAATCGTTATGAGGCATTTGCGATTACCGTTCACAGATTATCGATCACTGTCCTCCGATAAAAGGAAAAACGGCACCGAAATCGGGCTGCGGTTGCGCTGGAGGGGGACGTCAGCTCCGTCGGGATCGAATTCGTCTGGTTCACCAGCATTCAGGTAGAGGGTGACGTACAGCGTTTCGGTCGCCAGGGATGGGTCAATGGAGATAGCAATGTCGTGATTGACGCCGGGGGGAACGGCCGTAAACCCCAGCACCTCCCCACGCTCTCCATCTTCATCTGCTTCAATGGCTACCCAGGTGGGCACGTTCACCACCACCAATTCCACCGTCAAGACTGCGGAAGCCGTGCTGGTCGTAGGCAGCATCTGATCATCCACAATCAGGTAATTCCCTGGCGTCAGGCTAAACGTTATGGTGCTGGGCAGGCGGCCCTCATAAAAAACGGGCTGATCCACGCGGGGAAAGTCAAACTCGTCGCCTGGCTCGGTATCTTCGTGCAGCCGCAGGTGTAGAACGTTGGTAGCAGCCGATCCCACTACCTCTACCTTCACCCGCTCATTTAACCCATCCGCCAATGGCGCCGAGCCGATGATCAGCCCCGGCCCGCCATCATCGTCAAAGTAGGCCACCAGCCAGCCAGGGCCATCGGATATTACTCGCTCTACTTCAAACATGTTGTCTACCAATGGCTGGTCCAGCACAAAGATGTCTGGTGGATACGTGGCGGCAAACTCAGCCGCAACAGGCTCACCGTCCGCCGTAAATGGCTCGTCTTCAGCCTGTAAGTCAAAGCGTAGCAGTTCACCAGCATCGGCATACAGCGCAGCGTACAGAGTGGGCGTGCCCTGCCGCCAGGGAATGGTGAGCGTGACGTTTTCATGTCGCCCGGCCGTCAGGGAAACCACACCAAGCACCTCGCCGGGACGGCCGTCTTCCTGGGCATGTATCGCCAGCCAGCCATCTTGCGGCAGCAGCACATGGGCCACCTGAACAAGGCCATCTTCCTGCACGGCCTGCGCCTCCACTTCCACAATTGGCTCTGAAAGCTGGAAATCCAGGGCAAAGGTGGTGGCAATTTGGGCCGATTCCCATTCCAGCGGCGCATCGGGGCCATCTGGATATTCAAACACCCCGCTTTCACCCGCATCGCTGTGCAGCATGGCTACCAGCGTGGGCGTCGCCAGGTGTGGATCGATCGTAAGCTCCAGGTTTTGGTTAAGGCCAGTAGACACCTCTGTAAAGCCCAATACCGCTCCTAATTCCCCATCATTCATGGCATACAGCACCAGCCAGCCCGCTTCTGGGGCCACCACGCTGGCGATCTGCACATTTCCTTCATCTGCAAGCGTCTGGCTAGCAGCATTGATGAGGGGTACGGCAGGCGTAGGCACGGCCGTATTTGTTGCGGCAGGGACAGGTGTTTGTGTCGTCTCCGAGATCGGTGTAGAAACGGCCGTTTGCACCTCTTCTATAGCAGCAGTAAGCGCTGGAGTGGGGACATTGTCATTGTTGCAGGCAACAAAAAATAACAACAGCATCCCCAAAAACCATCCTTGCAGAGTCAGATTTAAAAAGTATTTCATAATCACCTGTGTGGCTCATTTCTAGGCCAGATACCGTAAAAATCGGCAAAAAAGCGAGTAGGATTGTAAAAGAGACGGTAAAAATCTCAAATTGTTACTCAATTTACACCGAACGGCCGTGTCCTACCATAATATTAGGCTATAATATCACCAGTACTGTGATACTATATAGCTGTGTTTATTGGTGTTTGGAAGCAACGAAGTTGCCACTTGCGTAGGAAGTTGTAGTTTGTAGCAGTAAGGAAGGGAAAGTCGTGGGCAATGAAATAGCAAAACGTATAGAGCTGGAAAAACAGGAGCGGATGTTACACGAGCGGCTGGCGGAAGATACCCGTCGGCTTCAGCAGGCCCGAACACAGCTAAAGTTGTGTGAAGAGGCTTTAGAGCATACGCTGGCCGAACTGCATGAAATAAAGAAACAAAAGAAAGAGATTACCGGTTTGTTAGAAAGCATGTGGAATGGCAATACGACAGGCAACCCTTTAGAAGCTGCCTGACTATATTCTAAATATTCATTCATAAAACAGAGTCGATTGCGAAATCGGCTCTTTTTGTTTTAGACGGCCGTAAGCGACGAAATACCTGGCGAAGAGGGAACTGGGCACACAGTATATTAACTGCTAGGGCGCTGACTCAGCCTGCCAGGACATGGTCACGCCATCTGAAACGACGCTGATGCTGCCAAGTTCGTCCGTACGCAGCACCACAGCGCCAACGGCCGCTGCTCGCTCCAGCATTTCTGGGGCGGGATGCCCAAAGCGATTATCTACCCCGGCTGAGACGATGATAATTTGCGGCTGTAAAGCCTGCAAAAAGGGCAGGCTGCTGGAGGAGTTGGAGCCATGATGCCCCGCCTTGAAGACGAGAGCCGTTAACGGCCGTTCCTCAGCCAACATCTCCGCCTCCCCCATCTCTTCTGCGTCCCCGGTAAACAAGAAGGTAAAATTGCCATACACCAGCCGCATCGACACGGAATTTTCGTTGCGGCTGTCCTCATTGAGCGCCGGACCGGGATGCACGACTTCCAGTCGCACCCCGTCCTCAATCAGGATAACTTCGCCAGCCTGCACAGGCCGAATTTCTGACTGCTGCGCCTGGGCAGCGGCAAGCACCTCGTCATAAATAGGCGATTCGCCAAAAGTTTGCCCATTGGTGAAAACGCTGTTGACACGATAGCGATCAAAGACCCCTACCAACCCGGAAACATGATCAGCATCTGGATGGGTGGCAACTAGAATATCGATCTCTTTGTCCCAAAAGGGCATCTGCCGCCCAAGCTGGTCATTCAGCACGCTGGGGTATAAACCGCCATCTACCAGTATTTGCCGCCCGCTGGGAGTCTGAATAAAGGTGGCGTCTCCCTGCCCCACATTCATAAAAACGATATGCAGCTGGCCGTCTGGTTGCGTCATCCCCCAGCCTAGGACCAGTACGGCCGTAACGCCGGAGGCCCCCACCGCCAGCCGCTGCGATAGGTTTTGGCGAACGGCCGTAAAAAGCTGGCGACGGCGCTCTTCCTGCTGGTTTCCTAGCCAGGTAAGTGCAGCAATGACGCCATAAATGGCAATCACCCCGCCAGCGGAAATAGTGAGCGGCACAGCTGCCCCCGGCACGGCCGCAAACAGGCGAACCAGCCAGATGGTATAGCTGAGAAAGATCCAGGCAACCCAGGCAAAAAGCTGCCCGGCTGCAGGCACAATCAGCCCCACCAGCGTCGCCAGACCGCCCCAGATCATGACGGCGGGCTGCACGGGCAAAATAAGGGCATTGGCCAACAGACTGATGAGCGACAGCTGGCCAAAGTAGCCAATCATCAGAGGAAGGGTCAAAATTTGGGCGGCCACGGTGAGGATCACGGCTTCAGACAACACGCCCATCACCTGCTCTACCCAATCGCGGGCCAGCCAGCGTTCCAGGCCTCGCCGCACCCACCGCGTCAGTGGATCGGCGTAGAGCATGAGGCTAAGCGTGGCGGCAAAGCTCAGCTGAAAGCCAACATCCCACAGAGTAAACGGCCGTAGTGCCGTCATCACAAACCCGGCCAAAATAAGGGAAGCATAGGCGTAATTCGGCCGTCCCAGCCAGCGGTTGGCAATCAGGTAAATGCTGCCCATCAGCGCCGCCCGCACCACCGAAGCATCTGCCCCCACCAGTATCGTGTAAAGCGAAATGCCCGCCAGGGCAAAGATAACCGCGCTGCGCTGAGACAAAAATGGCTCGGCCAGCCGCACCAAAATGGCTACGAGAATGGCGATGTTAAACCCTGAGATGGCAATGATGTGCGTCATGCCGGTGATGCGAAACGCCTCTTCCAGCTCGGGTGGCAGGCCATTGTCGTTGCCCAGCAAAATACCGGTGAGCAGCGCTGCCTGCGGCTCTGGGATGAGCCGGGCAATTGTGGCCTGGGCCTGGTTTTTAAAGCTGAAGATAGCTTGATATAGTGGGTTGCCCTCATTTTCTGCCAGGACGGTGACGCTGGGCAGCGACATCAGGCTGTGGATGCCCTGGCGCGCCAGGTAGGCGCGGTAGCTAAACGTTTCGCCTTCGGGCGGCGCTTCTAGCATCCCCGTCACCCGTAAACGACTGCCGTAATTTATGAGCGGGAAGCGGTAAGTTTGCACCTGAACCACGCCCTGCATGGGCAGTTGCGCCCCGCTGCTGACCTGAATGCTGTCTACCTCAACCCGTAAATTAACGAAGCGATCTCGCACGTCTGGTTCGTCTACTACCAGCCCGGTGATAGTAACGTTATGGGTGCCGTTGTAGTAGGCTATGTGGTTTTGATCAATGGTGGGCACGGCCGTTCCATACCGCAGCGCCGCCAACGCCAAAACCAACACACAGGCCCCACCCCAGCTAACTTTTTGATGCTTTCGCAGGAATACGGCCGTAACCAACCCCGCCGCCGCAACCAAAAGCCAGAGATACCAATCTAACGCCACGACCGAAGCGAGCCAAAGACCTATAAACCAGGCAATTCCCAGATAAACAATGAGCATCTAATCTATTCTCAAACTGTTTTTGGCAAATTCAAAGATTCTGCTGAACTTCAAAAAATCTGTTTGTTACAATACGCTACGCTGGCACTTTAGCAATACTAAACTCTATTAATAACGCAGGCAGCTTTGCCCAAAATCATACCGCAATTAGACTATCTGTGCAGCCTCGCGCGATGATTTTATGGGCGTCGCGTGCGCGACCCAATTCAAAATACTATTTGGATCTGCTACTTGCATACAACATGCATGTGTAGAGCTTCCTACGCTTTCCCATTTTCTGCTTATAAGCTTGGGCTTGACTTCGAGTCAACTCGAAGATGTAACATGGAGATATGATGACTCAAGAAACAACGTACACAATTCAACAAGTGGCCCTGAAAACAGGTCTCACAAGCTATACCTTACGTTATTACGAAGATATTGGCCTGCTCGACCCAATCGCCCGTGCCGCCAACGGACATCGCCGCTACGCTGAGGCCGACCTTAACCGCATCCTGATGCTGGTAAAGCTGCGCAAAACCAATATGTCTCTGGATGATATGAAATATTTCGTCAGCCTTTACCGGGAAGGAAGCGCAACGGCGACTGAAAGACGCGAGATGCTAGAAGCGCACCGTAAAGCGATAGAAGAGCAAATAGACGAATTGTGCGAGATTCGAACTTTCATCAATTATAAGATCGGGCTCTATGAACAAGAGGAGAAAGCACACAATGAGCAACATGAATTATCGTCTATTAGGTAGAACGGGCCTTTTGGTTTCAGAACTGTGTTTGGGCACAATGACATTCTACGGCAAGGGATTTTGGGAGGTTGTTGGTAAGCAAGGACAAGAATTAGCCAATGAGATCGTGGCTCGTTCGTTAGATGCAGGCATCAACTTCATTGATACAGCCAATGTTTATTCCTTTGGCGAGTCTGAAAAGATGCTTGGCAAAGCACTGGCTGGGCGTCCGCGTGATGAGGTAATCATTGCCACAAAAGTGCGAGGACGCATGAGTGACGACGTGAACAACGTGGGCCTGACCCGGCACCAGATTATGCGCTCTGTCGAGGCCAGTTTAAAGCGTTTAAACACAGATTACATCGATCTGTATCAGATTCATGGCTTCGACCCTGTGACACCGCTTGATGAAACGTTGCGCGCCCTGGATGATCTGGTTCATCAGGGCAAGGTTCGGTACATTGGCGCCAGTAATCTTGCCGCCTGGCAGCTCATGAAGGCCCTTGCCTATAGTCAGGAGCATCATTTGGCGCGTTTTGAATCGCTACAGGCATATTACACAATTGCCGGGCGTGACCTGGAACGCGAGCTGGTTCCGCTGGTGCAAGATCAACAGGTGGGGGTAATAGTCTGGTCTCCGTTGGCCGGTGGACTGCTCTCCGGCAAGTTTGCTCGGGAGGGCAACGGCCCCGAAGGCAGTCGGCGCGCTAATTTTGACTTTCCACCAGTAAATAAAGAGCGCGCCTTCAACTGTGTGGATGTCATGCGCGAGGTTGCTGAAGAGCAGCAGGTGTCCGTTGCGCAAATTGCGCTGGCATGGCTGCTTCATCAACCTGCTGTAACCTCTGTCATTATTGGGGCGAAACGGCTGGAGCAGCTTGAAGACAACCTCAATGCGGTGACGGTAAAGCTGACGGATGAGCAGCTGCAACGACTGGACACTGTCAGCCAGCTGCCGCCTGAATACCCACAGTGGATGGTGGCCCGCCAAGGAGCGGACCGAGTGCCTGGGTAAGATAATGCGCTAGTAACCCTAAATCTCCCAATTTAACAGTGCGAACCGGCTAATGCCAGATAGGTTCGCACTGTTCTTTTGTAGCCTCTACTTCTCAACCTCCGGTGCCAATCACTAAATAAAACTTAAATCTCTCTAAACTTTTCCTGGGTATCTCTAGGCGGCACCTGCTGCCTATGGAATTCATGGCGTGGGTTTGTTACAATATCCTGGCATTTTTTCTGGGACCCTTACCGAATGTAGTTGACTGGACAAATGATATGGATGATTTTCCAGCGGAATCTTATCGCATTTTAGTGGTTGACGACAGCCAATCTATCTTGGAAATAGTCCGTTCTACGCTCGACCATCATGGCTTTCAGGTCATGACGGCCGAATCCGGCGAGCGGGCAATAGAAATGTTGGAGACCGAAGGGCTGCCGCACCTGGCCATTGTTGACATAAATATGCCGATGGGCATGGATGGCCTGGAGCTGTGCGACAAAATTTTGCAGTTTAGCGATTTACCAATCATTATGCTAACGGCCGTTGAAGAAACCAGCACCATTGTAGAAGCCATCGACCGATATGCGGAAGATTATATGAACAAGCCGGTGAAGTCTGGTGAGCTGCTGGCTCGCGTGCGGCGCGTACTGCGTTCCATTGGTCATTTTGCTTATCCGCTGGCGCAGTTTGTCCAGGTTGACAACAATCTTGCAGTTAATTTTGCCACGCAAACGGCCGTATTGCTGGGTGAAGAGGTGAGCCTGACCCCCACAGAGGCCAAGCTGCTCTACATTCTCATGCGACAGAAGGGCAAAGTCGTGGGCACAGACTTTTTGTTGCGCCGCCTATGGCCCGCCGATACAGACTTTGCCGACGAGGATCGCCTGCGCGTTTACGTGCATCGTTTACGCAGCAAGATTGAGCAGAAAAAGAATGGCGTGCGGTATGTGGTGTCCAAACGCCGCAAAGGATATGTTTTTTTACCAGATGGATAAGAACGGAAGTAAGCTGTGCTGTAAACCAGTTAATTGGGGCCTGAGCCAACTTTCTTATAATAACGTCTTGGCTGCTTTTCCAACTTTCCCTTCCAGATTTTTGAGGTCTTTTCATGACTGAGTCGAACAACATCAACCATCGAATTCTAGCCGTAGACGATGATCCCTTTAACTTACGTATCGTAAGCCACGCGCTAGAGCAATCTGGCTACAGTGTGATGACCGCCAGCTCTGGTGAAGAGGCATTGTCGATGATCACGCAGCACGGCCTACCGCATATGGCCATTGTTGATATACACATGCCACCCGGCATGAGCGGCTTCGAGTTTTGCCGTACAATCCACCAGTTTAGCGACCTGCCTGTTATTATGCTGACGGCCGTAAACGAAGAAGCAACCGTGGTTGAAGGACTGGAAGAACACGCCGAAGATTACATTATCAAGCCGTTTAATCCCGGCGAACTGACCGCCCGGGTAAAGCGCGTTCTACAGCGCATGGGCGATTTTGCCTATCCGCTGCAATCCCTAACCCGCGTCGACGACCGTTTGCGGATCGATTTTCCTGGCCGACAGGCCATAGTGAACAACAAGCCAGTCAGCCTCACCCCCACAGAAACCAAGCTGCTTTATATTCTTATGCGCAGTGCAGGCCATACGGTTAATACCGACTTTATTTTGCGCCGTCTTTGGCCGCTAGAACCAGCCTACGAAGATCGCCTGCACGTTCACATGCACCGCCTGCGCCGCAAAATTGAGGACAAAAAAGATAAAACGCGTCCTCGATATATTACCTCTGAGCGTGGGGTTGGCTACACCTTTCGTAATATCACAGGTAAGTAGTATTTCGCCAAACAAGTATGGACTTAACAACGGCCGTTATTCGCCAGGCCTTAGCTTTGCCAGATTTTGATGTTCAACCGGCCCACTATCACATGATGCCGGTGGACCGAAAGCGTCAGCAGCGGCCCCCACAGATGCCAGGAGAGCCGCGCGTTGCTGGCGTGCTGTTGCTGCTCTATTGCCACAACCAAACGATGCATCTGGTACTTACCAGGCGGCGCGATGATTTAAACGCCCATGCGGGGCAAATTTCCTTCCCTGGCGGACGCCAGGAGGCTGGGGAGACGGCCGTACAGGCAGCGCTACGCGAAACAGAAGAAGAGATTGGGGTGCCATCCAAGGACATTTCTATCTTGGGTGAACTCACGAGCATATACATTCCGCCTTCTGACTTTGAAGTACATCCCTTCGTAGGCTGGGCAAAAGATGGCAAACGGCCGTACTTTGTGCCGGAAGTGCGGGAAGTGGCAGAAATTATAGAAGTGCCTCTGACTTATCTGCTAGAGCCAAACACGCGCGAAGTCGGCCCTATGCTTGTGCGCGGCGCTTCATACACGGTGCCTTTTTACAACATCGACGGCCGTCACAAAGTGTGGGGAGCCACAGCTATCCTCCTGAGCGAATTCCTGGAACGCCTGCGCCAAACAGCCAACGGATCTTTTTTATGAAAACTTTATAATGTCGCGTTTTGTTAATACTGCCCGTAAGCAGCCACCCTTACTTTAGTACCATCGTCCAACAACCCCATTTTTGCGGAAAACCGCAGGAGGAAGCTCAATATGCACACGTTGCCCCGATCACGCTTTTGGGCCGCAGCTCTTATGCTGCTGGCCGCCTTCGCCTTTTTTACGCTGAATGTGTCCCCCGCAGCAGCAAACACTGGAATTGATATTGAAAAACAATATTGATCCCAAACGGATCGGCCGCATCTACCTGGGAACGGAAAGTGCGCTGGATGGTGCCAAACCGACGGCCACCTACGCCCTGGACATGCTCAATGATTACTTTGCGCCCATTCACGGCCCGGATTGCCTGCTGCATTGCGATGTGGTGGACCTCACTTTTGCCTGTGTCGGTGCCGTGGATGCCTTACAAAATACCCTGGACTGGGTCAGAGCCGGGAAAGACCGGATCGGGATCGTTGTCGCTTCCGATATTGCCCAGTACGAACTCGGCTCCGGCGGAGAATATACCCAGGGAGCCGGGGCCATTGCCCTGCTGATCACAACACCTGATGAGCGCCCCCCGCTCAACTGCTGCCCCACCGTGCCCGGGCAAGTGGCCTGGCCACAAGCCCGTGGCAGATGATGACGCAGCGAAGGTGGTTTGTTGACAGTACAGTTTGAGATGATTAAAGGAAATAGAAGGACAATAATAAGAATGTAATAATAGCAGTTCCAAGCTATTTGAAATTGCATGTTGGCAAGG
>JBHIWP010000034.1:0-27979 GCA_041987425.1 Promineifilaceae bacterium (SeqCode)
GGGACAAAACGACAATCAAACCAAGTACAACGATATTGAGTTGATATGTCGCCCTGATAAGTTTGAGCAGTTCAGGGATAACGTAGGCCAGCAAGCTCAGCCTAGACAAATGAGCATGGAATTGGCGGCCCTGCGCAGCCCAATTCCTGAGCCAGAATAGCGATGTAATGCTGGTCGAAAATCTGGCCGTGGGGCACAAACACGCTGGGCACGCCAGCGCGAAAAACGGCTCCGGCCGTGCCACCCCCGCCATGATGGACGATACAGCCCGCACGCGGAAACAGCCAGGCATGTGGCACGTATCCAGCCGCATACACCTGTGGCGGCAAATGCGCTGTGTCCAGCCCGGCCCAATTTTGCTGAATAATGGCCCGGCACCCGGCAATCTCTACAGCCTCCAAAAAGAGCGTGGTCAACTGCTGCGGGTCGGTTCCGGCCATGCTGCCAAAGGTTATGACCAACGGCCGTTCTCCCGCCGCTACAAATTCTTCCAGTTCTTGTTCAATCTCAGCTTCGGCATCATCCAAAAAGAAGTAGCCGGTCAGGTGGTAATGGGCCGGCCAATCCGCCGGACGAGGCAGCACGTGGCGGCTGATGGCATACAGCGCCAGCTGCGGCGAATTGGCGTCCAGCGTCAGCGGATTGGCCAGCGGCGGCAGCCCCTGCTCCACCCGAAACGGATTGAGAAGCGCGGCGCTGGCGGCCTGCAAGGCGGGCGGCCCGGCTCCGCCAAAATTGGAAAGCTGCACCGACACAAAGGGAATCCCCGTAAGTTCGTGAATCATCCGGGCGGCCGGCTGTGCCGGGCCGCTAACCAAAAGATCGGCCCCCCGGCACAGCTCGCGCAGCGTAGCAAATGCTTTTGGCAGCAGTTCCATCAGGGGAGACAGAATGGCTTGCATCTGGGCCGCCGATTCCGGCATGGTCACCCAGGCCTGGTTTATGTCTCGCTGGGCTGCCTGCATGTCTGGCCCCACCGGCACAAACGGCAGCTGGCGCGCCGCCACAAACTGCTCATACTGCGGTGAAAAGGCCATAATTGGCTCGTGCCCCCGCTCGCGCAGCTGCACAGCCAAGGCCAAAAACGGCTGGACATCGCCTATGGTGCCAAAATTTGTCAGTACAATCCGCAACGCATACTCCTTCGTAAATAATCTGGCGCAGAGACACGGAGGTGCGATATTTTCGCGCAGCGAAAAATCTGCGTTTTTCCGCGTCCCTTATCGTTTCTTTTGCCGCTTGGCCCGCTCGCGCTGCTGCATCTGGCGGCGCTGGGCCATGCGCGCTTCGCGTTCCGCCTTTTTATCGGCCGTATCGCCATTGTCACCCATCAACTCCTGACTTTCCATGTTTGCGATCAGTTCGGCCAGGGCGCGAATCGTCAGCCGCTCATACAGGCTCACAATTGGAATATCGAGACCAAACGCCTTTTTTAGCTGGGATGCGGCCTGCACGGCCAGTAAAGAATCGCCACCCAGATCAAAAAAGTTATCCAACACACCAATTTGCTCGATGCCGAAGATCTGCTGCCACAGGTCGGCCAGCGCCTGCTCTTGCTCGGTTGTGGGAGCCACGTAAGGCACGGGCAGCTGGGGGCGCGGGTGCCGCATCTGCGGCCTGGGACGGGCAAGTGCTTGCCCCTCTTTCGCCCTAAGCGCCTGCTGACGGACGGTTAAATCAACGGTAGAAATGATGATTTGCTCCAGGCCCGGTGCGGCCAATATTTGCGCCATTACGGCCGTTCCCTCTTCTGGCGCTAAGGCAAACCTGGCCCACTCTGGGCTGACAAGCGACACCTGGGTGTGCAGCCAGGCATCCCAATTTACGCTGGTCCAAACGCCGCCGTGCTGCTGATGCTGCCGGGCGGCGAAGGCATCGACAAAGCTGTTGGCCGCCGCGTAGGCTGCCATGCCTATGCCGCCCAGAATGGAGGATAAGGAAGAGTTTAGCAGGCAAAAATCGAGCGGCTGCCCGGCCAGCGCCTCGGTCAAATTGAGCAGGGCGTTGATTTTCGGCTGGAACTGCCATTCGCTTTCAGGCATGGCCGTTTCGGCAATAGTGCGGAAAGAGCGTTCACCCAACAGGCGGGCGTTGTGAATCACGCCATTGACGGTACCAAAACGGGAGATTGCCTGGGATACGGCCGTTTTCATCTGCGCCCCGTCGGTCCAGTCCACGCCGAAAACCATTACCTCCGCGCCCGCCTGCACCAGCGCCCGCGCCTGCCGAATGCGCTCACTCACGGAATCATCCGGTGCATGACTGGCCAGCCACGCGTCCCATTCGTTTGGGCTGGGGAACGGCGTTTCTTCCAGCAAGATGAGCCGCGCCTGGTGCGTATGCGCCAGATAGCGGCACATTTCGACGCCAATTTCTAGCAGGCCCCCCGTGAATAAATACACGCCACCCTGCTTGAAGCTTGCCGCGGCGGCTCGGGGCAGCCTTATGGGCTGCAGTTGCTGCAGCCACCACTGCGTTCCCCGGCAGGCAGCAGACTGGTCTGGCAGATGAACAGCCGCAGCCAAGACAGCTTCCTTTACCTGTGCCAGCGACGCCGCAGCCACATCCAAGGCCTGGCAGCGCACCTGCCGGTACTCCTGCGGAATTACCCTCAGCAAGCCCATCGCCGTGGCTTTGTCCGGTATGAGCGGTTCCTGCGGCGTCAGGGCAGCGGTCTGGGTGTTGACCAACAGCAAATCAAAGTGAGGATCAGGGGAAACGGCCGTAAGCCCTTGCAGCAGATAAAGCAGGCTGTAATAACCTTTTTGTTGGTACAGATCAAACCGCGTCTGTGTATCAACTTCATCTACGCTTACCGTTTCCAGGCCCCAGAGGTGCAAAACAACGTCTGGCAGCTGATGCTGGCGGTGCAGCGCCTGGGCCAGCCTTGCATAGGCCTGTGGCTCAGTTACGTTGATGGTAAAACGGCCGTCTTCCTGCCTGAAGCCATCCTCCGGGTATACTAGCACCACCGACTGACCGGCGGCGGTTAATGTTTGCCCAATAGCTGCTCCTACGCCGTCCGCATCGGCCAGGATCAACCAGTTACGCTGCTTTTCTGCCAATTTGTCGGCGTCGAGCTGAAGCGGCAGCGTGCGCTGCCAGGTGGGCAGGTAGCACCAATCCGGCATTGGCCGGCGTTCAGCATTATTTTTGGCTGGTTCAACAGATGACGGCACGGCGCGATCTGGCTCAATCCAATGGCGCTGCCGGGCAAAGGGGTACGTGGGCAAAGGCACGCGCGTCCGTCGCTCGTGTCCATAAAATTTAGCCCAATCGGGGGCGATTCCGGCGAGCCAAAGCTGCCCCAATGCTTCCAGGGCTGCGGCCAGATCATCGCGCGCCTGCCTGGGGTGGCGCATGGCGGAAACGGCCGTATGGGTCGCGTCAAACTGGGGATGCTGCCGCCCCAAGCGGCTCAATACCTCGCCCGGTCCTAACTCCAACAAGAGTGACTCTTCTCTGGCCAATAGTTCGGCCAGGTTGTCGGCAAAGCGCACGGTTTGCCGGATATGACCGGCCCAGTAAGCCGGATCGGTGGCCTGTTCGGCCGTCAGCCAGGTGCCGCTGACGTTTGAAAGCATCGGAATTTGCGGCGGCTGGCAGGAAATCTGGGAGACCACTTGCAAGAACGCTTCCTGTGCCGGAACCATCATTGCCGAATGGAAGGCGTGGGACGTCTGCAGGCGGCGTCCGCGAATGCCTTCGGCTTCGAGCTGTTGGTCCAGGGCGGCAACGGCCGTAAACGAGCCGGATACCACGCAGCGGCTGGGGCTGTTCACGGCGGCCACGGCCAATTCGCCGTTCAAAAACGGTTCCACTTCAAATTCGGACAGGGGCACGGCCAGCATGGCGCCGCCAGGCAATTTTTGCATCAAGCGCCCGCGGGCAGCCACCAACTTTAGCGCGTCTTCTAGCCTAAATACGCCCGCCAGGCAAGCCGCCACGTACTCACCGATGCTGTGACCCGCCAGCATTTGCGGCGCAATGCCCCAGGAGAGAAAGAGCTGCGCCAGGGCAAACTCCACCACAAACAGCGCTGGCTGGGCGAACGCCGTCTGCTGCAGCTTTTCGGCCGCCTCTGCCTCTTTGTCTGGGGGTGGATAAAGCAGATCGCGCAAATCCAGCCCTAGTTCTGGCCGCAGCGTCAGTGCGGCGTGTTCCACTTCCTGCCGAAAGATGGGTTCCTGCTCGTACAGGTCACGCCCCATCTGCACGTGCTGCGCCCCCTGGCCGGTAAAAAGAAAAGCCAACGGCCTTTGCTTGCCCCCGCCCGGCCACGACCCGGCCCACACTCGGCCCGGCGCAGCCAGTGCGGCCAGCGCCTCGTCTCTATCCCGAACTAAAAGCGCGCGGCGATGGTCGAACGCTTCACGCCCCACCTGCAAGGTGTAGGCCACATCGGCCAGATTAAGATCAGGATTGTGCCGTAAATGGGCTTCTAGGCGGCCAACCATTTGCGCGACGGCCGTTTCCGTTTTGGCCGACAAACAGAGGAGCTGAAACGGCCGTGACGGCTCTGGTTCCGGCGGGGCTGGCGCTTCTTCCACAATGAGGTGGGCATTCGTGCCACCCACGCCAAAAGCGCTCACCCCGGCCCGGCGCGGGCCGTTCTCCGCGGGCCAATCGACCAATGCTGAATTTACATAAAATGGCGTTTGGGCAAAGTCAATGCCGGGGTTGGGCTGCTCAAAATGGAGGCTGGGCGGCAGCTGCCGATGTTGCAGCGCCAGGACCGTTTTGATCAATCCGGCCGCCCCGGCAGCGGCGTCCAGGTGGCCGATATTGCTTTTCACCGAGCCCAGCGCGCAGTAGCCGGTCGCCTGGGTATGGGCGCGGTACGCTTTGGTCAGCGCCTGCACCTCGATGGGATCGCCCAGCGGCGTGGCCGTGCCGTGGGCCTCCACATAGCTTATCGAATCGGCGCGCACATTAGCCATCGCCAATGCTTCAGTAATCACGTTGGCCTGGCCGTCCACGCTGGGCGCAGTGTAACCCACTTTAAGCGAGCCATCGTTGTTGGTAGCTGCGCCTTTGATCACGGCGTGAATGGTGTCGCCATCGGCCAGGGCATCGGCCAGCCGTTTAAGAACCACCAGCCCCACACCGCTGCCAAAAATGGTGCCCTGGGCCTGGCTGTCGAAGGGCCGGCAACGGCCGTCTGGCGAGGTCATGCCGCCTGGCGCATACTCATACCCGTGCTGAAAGCTCACGTTCACCGAGACGCCACCGGCCAGAGCAATGTTGCACGCTTCGTTGAGCAGCGCTTCACAGGCAACGTGCGCCGCCACCAGTGCGGTAGAGCAGGCCGACTGCACCGTGTAGCTGGCTCCTTTCAGATTGAGCTTATACGCGATTCGCGTCGCCAGAAAGTCGCCAGCGTTGCCAATGTTCAGCTGAACCGGTTCCAGCCCGGCCAGCGCGCCCGGGTTTTTGGCCAGGTTAAACAGCAGGTAGGTGTTCATGGTGGCCCCGGCAAACAGGCTGACGGCCCCGGGATAACTGTACGGCGCGTAGCCAGCGTGCTCCAGCGCTGCCCAGGCACACGCCAGCAAAACGCGCTGCTGCGGATCGGTGATGGCCGCCTCGCGGTAGCTCATGTCGAAAAAGTCGGCATCGAAAGCGTCGGCATCTTCCAGAAAGGCAGCGGCCCTCACAAAGTGGGGATTGTTGATCAGCGCCTCGTCCACCCCAGCCTGGCGCAGCTCTTCAGCGCTAAAATGGCGAATCGACTCCACACCATCGCGCAAATTTTGCCAGAACGCTGCCAGATCAGACGCGCCGGGAAAACGGCCGTTCATGCCAATGATCGCAATCTCTGTGCCGTTGTACTGAGGTAGTGTCATACAATCTCTAATCCTAAGCTTCACCCGCCAGCCGCTGCTGGTGCCGCAAGCGCCGCCGCTCGCCGCGGCTCTGGCTGGCTTCATAGGCTGGCTGCTGCCCATTTTGCTGCTGGCTGAGCATCTCGGCCAGGGCGTGGGCGGTTGGCCCCTCAAACAGACTTACCACCGGAATGTCCATCTGCAGTGCCTGCTTCAACCGCGAAATCACTTTGAGAGCAATGAGCGAGTTGCCCCCCAGATCGAAGAAATTATCATGGATGCCCAATTGATCGATGCCCAGCAGCTGCTGCCAGACGTCAATTATCAATGCCTCAATTTCATTTTCTGGCGGAGCATAGGCATTACTCAACGTGGGACGCGGATGGCGGGCTTCGGGTTCCGGCTGGCTGTCGCGCCCTGTCTGGTTGATCCACAGATCCAGGCGAGCGGGTAGATGCCCGGTGGAAACGACGACCTGACCCTGGGGAACGGCCGTTACGACCTGACGAAACGCATCGACACTTTCTTGCGGCTGCATAGCGTATTGGTCGATGCTGGTCTGGAAGCCCTGGCTCAACGAGCTTGTTTCGGCCGTTAGCCAGCCATCCCAGTTGGCGCTAATCCAGCGCTGTGGCCCCGACTGCGCGGCGCAAAAAGCATCCATAAACAGGTTGGCGGCAGCATAGGCCGTAGCCCCCAAGCCACCCAAAACCGAAACATTGGAGGAGAACAGGAGGACAAAGTCCAGGGGCCTGTCTTGCAAAATCGACTGGAGCGCCATTGTGCCCTGCACCTTGGCCTGAAAATGCTCTTCGCAGGACTGCTTATCTACCTGCCCCAGCAGTTTGATCGTTTTTTCACCGGCCAGGCCAGCGGCATGAATCACGCCGTGGATGGCGCCAAAGCGGGCTTCGGCGCTGGCAACGGCCGTTTGCAAAGCCGCCTTATCTGCCACATCGGCCTGTACCAACATTACCTCCGCCCCGGTTGCCTCAATTGCCTGAATTTTGCGGATTTTTGCCGCGGCAGGGTCGTCCGGTTCGCTGGCCGCCAGATAGCGCGCCCAGGAATCTCTGGGCGGCAGGGACGTGCGGCCGACCAGCACCAGGCGCGCCTGTAGTTCGCGAGCCAGAAAATCGGCCAGCAAGAGGCCGATGTTGCCCAGGCCACCCAGAATCATATACACGCCCTGCTGGCGCAGCGGCCAGGGCGCTGCATCTTCATCTGTGAGCGGCAGGGGGGTAAACTGCTGCTGCCAGCGCTGCCGCCCACGAAAAGCCAGTATGCGCTCGGCGGGCGGGGCAGCCACTTCGGCCAGCAGCTGCTGGCTTAGCACAGACGTATCCGACCCGGGCAGCACATCAACCACATAGCAGGTCACCTGCTCCAGCTCTTGCGGCATAATTTTGCACGGGCTGAGTAGGGTCGCCTTTTCCGGCTGCATCACATCCCGGCTTTCGATGGCAAACAGACCGCTGGATACTGTCCACAGCGTTAGCGGTCTTTGGCCGCCCGCCGCTTCCCAGGCCTGCGCCAGATGGAGCAGGCTGTAAAAACCTTTTTCCTGAGCAGCGGCAAACTCAGCTTCGCCGTCTTCTTTGTTCCATAGATGGATGATCACATCCGGTGTCTGGTCATTTTGCTGCAGCCCGCGCAGCAGCGTGTCGTAATCGGCCCGCACGCCGGGGCGAATGGTGATGGTACGGCCGTCGCTGTACCGCGCCCCCGGTACGACACGCATTACCGCCTGCCCCTGTGCCTGCAGTTGTGCGGCCAACGCGACGCCCACATCGCCGTCATCAAAGATAAGCCAATTGCGCGGCTCGTCGGCCAGTCGGCCAGAAGGCAAGGGCGGCCGGGCGGGCGTCTGCTGCCAGGTGGGCACATAAAACCAGTCGGCAATATTCGGCAATTTACCCTGAGGCATAGGCAGCGCCCGGCCTGAGAGCTTGCCCGGTTCAATCCAGTAGCGCTGCCGTTCAAAAGGAGTGGTGGGCAAGGGCAACCGCCGCCGCGGCTGGTCGACGTAAAAGCCGGACCAATCAACAGCAACCCCGGCAGCCCACAGACGGCCCAGACGGTCCAGCAAAAAGGCATTGTCATTAACTGGATCATGGGGATGGCGAATGGTGGACAGGATCGACTGCCGCCGCTCGCGATCGGCCTGCAGCTTGGCCAGGGTGCTCAGCGCCCGGCCAGGACCCACTTCCAGAAACACATAGCCCGGCTCTGCCAGAAGAACGGCCATACCGTCATTAAATAGCACGGTCTGCCGCAGTTGGCGGCCCCAATAGGCAGCGCTGGTGGCTTCTTCGTTGGTAATCCAGGTGCCGCTGACGTTGGAGATGAACGGCCGCTGCGGCGGCTGCAGCTTAAGGGCGGCGACGAACTCGGTAAACGGCCGTTCGATCAAATCGATCATCTGGGAGTGGGCCGCCACGTTAATTTGCAGGCGGCGATATTCGATCTGGCGCTCGGCCAGCACTTCCGTGAAGGCTTCAACTGCCGCCACCGGCCCGGAAACAACGCATTGGTCCGGGGCATTCATGGCGGCAAAAGAGAGACTTGGGTCGAGGAACGGCCGTATCTTCTCGGCCCCCAGCGGAATGCTGATCATCGCCCCCGGCGGCAGTTGGGCAAAGAGCTGGCCCCGCTTCACCACCACGGCCAGCGCATCTTCCAACGAAAAGACGCCAGCCAGGCAGGCGGCCACGTACTCGCCCATGCTGTGGCCGATCATGGCCTGCGGCTGCACGCCCCAGGCAAGCAGCAAGCAGGCTGTGGCGTATGAAACGGTAAACAGCGCGGGCAGGGCCAGTGCCGTTTCCTTCATTTGCGCCTGAGCCCGCTCCATATCGCCTGCCACAAACAGCTTTTGCCGCAGGTCGAACCCTAAATGCGGCCGCAAAATGGCGGCACATTGGTCTACCACTTCGCGGAAGATCGGCTCTTGCCGGTACAGGTCGCGCCCCATGTTTACATATTGGGTGCCGCCGCCGGGAAACATAAACACGACGGGTCGGTCCTGCCGCTCGTCGTAAATCGTCTGCACCGTGCCTGGGGGAAGCGTGCGCAGGGTTTCCAGCGCTTCTGCCTTGTTCTGGCAAATGAAGGCACGGCGGAAGGGGAACCGTTTACGGCCGTTTTGCAGCGTAAAGGCCACATCAGCCAGCGAATCTGCCGACCGCTCTAGATGATCGGCTAAATTCTTTGTTACGGTCTCCAAAGCCTGCTCAGAACGGGCCGACAGCAGCACCAGCTGCCAGGGGCGGGCGTCCTCACTGGCGGCTGGGGGCGCTGGCGCAGGCGCTTCTTCCAAAATGACGTGAGCATTGGTGCCGCCAATGCCAAACGAACTCACGCCAGCGCGGCGCGGCGCGCCAAGCTGCGGCCAGGGCTGCAAACAGTCGCTGACGAAAAACGGCGAGCTGGCAAAATCGATTTTGGGGTTGGCTTCGCTAAAGTGCAGACTGGGAACGATCTGTTTATGCCGCAGGCTCAACACCGTTTTGATCAGGCTGGCGATCCCGGCTGCGGCGTCTAAATGGCCGATGTTGGACTTGACAGAACCAACCGCGCAATACTGTTTGGCCTCGGTGGCGGCGCGAAACGCTTTGGTCAGTGCGGTCATCTCCACCGGATCGCCCAACGGGGTGCCGGTGCCGTGCGTTTCCACGTAACCAATGGTCTCCGGGCGAACCCCGGCCAGCGTCAGGGCGCGGGTGATGACTTCGGTTTGCCCATCGATGCCGGGGGCCGTATAGCCCACTTTTTGCGCGCCGTCGTTGTTTACGGCCGTACTCTTGATCACCGCATACACCGTATCGTTGTCGGCGATGGCTTCCTCCAGCCGCTTCAGCACCACCACGCCCACCCCGCTGCCAAACAGCGTGCCCGTGGCCTGGGCGTCAAAGGTGCGGCAGTGGCCATCGGCCGAATTGATGCCGCCATCCTGGTAAAAATAGCCAGTGCGCTGCGGCACATGAACGGAAACGCCGCCGACGAGGGCAATGTCACACTGAAAGCTCAGCAGCGCTTCACAGGCCAGATGAGCGGCCACCAAAGAGGTTGAGCAGCCTGTTTGCACGTCCAGGCTGGGACCGCGCAAATCAAAATGGTAGGAGACGCGCGTGCTGAGAAAATCTTTATCGTTGCCGATCATGACTTCAAAACTATTTTCCCCATCCGACAGCGCAGGGTTGGTGAGAATATTGAACAGCAGGTAAGTGCTAAGGCTGGTGCCAGCAAAAACGCCAATCAGGCCGGGAAACGTATGGGGCGCGTAACCGGCATTTTCCAGGGCCAGCCACGCCTGTTCTAGAAAGAGCCGGTGCTGGGGATCCAGCAGCTCTGCTTCGCGCGGTGCATAGCCAAAAAAGGCGGCATCGAACTGGACGATATCGTCCAGCACGGGGCTGGCCTTAACAAAGTTAGGCGCATGCAGGTAAGCGTCTGGCACACCCATTTCCTTTAGCGCGTCGTCGCTGAAGAACGTGATGCTTTCCACGCCATCGCGCAAATTTTGCCAGAAGGTATCAATATCGGGTGCGCCAGGAAAACGGCCGCTCATGCCGATAATGGCAATGTCGTTATTTTCAGGCAGGTCATCAACTATCAGGTCAGTCATAAGCAATTTGTTTAGCAGCGTGCTGCAGAATTACCGGGAGCGCGTTGAGGGCATGGTTCTCGCCCGGCGGCGGCGAGAGGCCAGCTGCATTTGGGCGCGCGATTGGCTTTCCACAATGGTAGCCATCTCGTCCTGTTCGGCTGTGAGGTATTTGGCCAGGTCGCTAATGGTCGGATGTTCCAGCAGGCGCACCAGCGGCAGCTCGTAGCCGTACCGCTCGCGTAGCTGGCTGTGCACCTGGGCCATCAGCAGGGAGTGCCCCCCAAGGTCGAAGAAGTTATCGTGTACGCCAACTTTCTCCAGCTTGAGTGACTGGAGCCAAATGTCGGCAATTTGCTGCTCGACCTGGCTGCGTGGTGCGACAAAGTTGGTACGGCCGTTGGCCCCATGGTCCGCCGGCAACCCCTTGGGCAGCGCCTGCCGATCAACCTTGCCATTGGCCGTCAGCGGCAGCTCGGCCAGGGGCACAAAGGCGGCGGGAATCATATATTCGGGCAGCTTTTCTCGCAAATAGTCGCGTAGAACAGCGGGGTCTGCAGCTTGCGCCACATAATAGGCCACCAGACGCACGTCATCCGGCGTCTCTTCGCGCGGCACCACCACCGCCTGATCCACCGCCGGGTGCGCCGCGAGTACGGTCTCGATTTCCCCTAATTCCACCCGGTAGCCCCGGAGCTTCATCTGAAAATCGCGCCGTCCCAGAAATTCCAGGGTGCCGTTGGGTAAGTAGCGGGCCAGATCGCCAGTGCGGTAGACGGTAAGCGGTAATCGGTTAGCGGTTAGCGGTAAAAACTTTTCGGCTGTCAGCTCAGGCCGGTTCAGGTATCCCTGGGCCACGCCGCGCCCGCCGATGACCAGTTCGCCCACCGCGCCAATGGGCACGAGCTGGCGCTGTTCGTCGAACAGATACACCTGCGTATTGGCAATAGGACGGCCGATTGGCACTGCACCGTCCACCTGTTGCACATCGTGGGCCAGGGACCAGATGGTGGTTTCGGTGGGGCCATACATGTTTACCAGCCGGGCCGGGAGCGTTTCTTTGACTTGCTGCGCCAGACTGGCGGGCAGCGCTTCGCCGCCCAGCAGCAGTGTATGCAGCGATTGCAGTGCGTTGGATGCCGCGGGATCCATCAGGATGAGGCGCATCATCGAGGGCGTGCATTGCATTAGCGTCGGTTTGTGCCGCCTGGCCTGGGCCACCAGACTGTAGTCGGGCTTTTCTGGCATGGCGGTGTGGCTACGGCCGTTTGCCACTTCTTGCAGCCGGTGCAGATGCGGCAAATGGCCCAGCACCTGCTCCGTGGGTAGGCCAAAGTCAATCAGGCAGGCAATTTCATCCACGCCAATTTTTTTGAGCTGTTCCACAAGGCTCAGGGTGGATTCGGCCGTGCCGAAAAGCGCGCCCTTGTCATAGTAGCGCGTAAAAGCAAAGTCCAGCAGCGCATCCATATCCGCTTCGCTCACGTTTTGCATGTCAAACGGCATGTCGAAGGCACGCGCCAGTTGGGCCATCAGCCCGGCGGAGGCGCGCAAATAGTTGGTAAACGGCAGGCGCACCGTTTCCCGAATGCTGGCCAGAGCGTCGCCAATAAACGTGTGAAGCATCAGCACCACGTGCCCGGCATCCGGATCGTGCCCGGCCTCGGCACGCGCCTGACGGTAGAGGCCGATCTTTTCCGCTACGTCCTCTATCGTCTGCCCCAGCAAATGGGTTAGCACACCGGCACCCAGCTGCCCGGCCTGCACAAACGTCTCGGGATTGCCTGCGGCCGTTATCCAAATGGGCAGATCAGGCTGAACAGGACGGGGCCGAATGGTCACTTCAATCTCTTGCCCTACCCCGTTGCTCACGTTCACCGATCCGCCCCGCCATAGCTGCTGCACCATTTCCAGATTGCGCCAGGTGACTTCCTTACGCGCCCCATAATTTTCGGGGAAAAAAGCAAAATCATTGGCGTGCCAGCCAGAGGCCACGGCAATCCCGACTCGACCCTGCGACAGGTTATCGACCACCGACCATTCCTCGGCCACGCGCAAGGGATTGTGCAATGGGATCACTACGCTGCCTGCGCGAATTTGCACGGTTTTGGTGATGGTGGCAATGGCTGCGGCCGTTAGCGCCGGATTGGGATAAAGGCCGCCAAAAGCGTGAAAGTGCCGCTCCGGCGTCCACACCGCCCGGAAGCCATGTTCGTCGGCATACCGCGCCCCTTCGAGCAGGAGTCGGTATTTATCGGCCGATGCTTCAGAGTCTTCGTCGGCGGCAAAGTAAAAGAGGCTGAAATCCATTGGCTTCGTCGAAACTCGAACAGCGCCGGACGGGTGGCTGGCAACGGCCTGCTCACCCAGAATGACGACCCTGGCTCCCCGCGCCAGCGTCCAGAAAAGTTCCAGAACAGAAATGTCGAAGGAGATACTGGTGACGGCCAGCATCGTGTCCGTCTCGTTGCAGCCTATCTGCTGGTCCATGCCCACGAAGAAGTTCACAACGTTGTCGTGCGAGACAACAACGCCCTTCGGCTGCCCGGTAGAGCCGGAAGTATAGATCACGTACGCTGCTTGCTCTGCCGCCCGCGCATAATCTGGATTATCGGTCGGATAGCTGGCAATCGCTGGCCACTCCGCATCCAGGGCAATAACGTCTGGCCCGCCAGCGGCAGCTGCTGGCAGCGCAGCGACGTGCTGGCTCTGGGTCAATAGCAGTGGCGATTGAGCGTCGGCCAAAATGAAGGCGATGCGGTCGGCCGGATAGGCGGGATCAAGCGGAATGTAGGCGCTGCCTGCTTTGAGCACCGCCAGCAGGGCGACCATCATATCCAGCGAGCGCGACATAAAAACGCCGATGCGCACTCCGGGCCCAGCGCCGTGCGCGCGCAGGTGATGGGCCAGCTGGTTGGCCCGCTGGTTTACTTCACCATAAGTGAGGCTTTGGTCTTCAAAAACCAGCGCGGTGGCCAATGGCATCTGGCGGGCCTGGGCCTCAAACAGGGTGTCGATGCGCTCGTTGGCGGGCACGGCCGTTTCCGTCTCATTCCACTTTTGCAAAAGCTGCTGCTCCGCGGCCGAAAGCAGGGGCAGCTGGGCCAGTGGCCGCTGCGGATTCTTAACAATCCCGGCCAACAACGTTTGAAAATTGGCTAAAAGCCGCTGTATCGTTTCTGCCGCGAACAGATCCTGGCTGTACTGCACCGTGGCCCGCAGCCCTTGCGGCGTTTCGGCCATCATGAGCGTGATATCAAACTGGGCGGCCTGCTGCGGCAGGGGGAAGGGCTCAACTTCTAGCTCGCCTAATGTCACCCTGGTTCCCGGCTCGCCCAGGGCGAAGGCGGCCAGATCTGCGCCGCCAAAGCGGGGCGCCTGCTGGAACATAAACATGGCCTGGAATATGGGCGAGCGGCTGGGATCGCGCTGCGGATGGAGCCGTTCGGCCACAAGGGCAAAGGGATATTCCTGGTGAGCAAAGGCGTCCAGCGCCGTCTGGCGCACTGCTTGCAAGAAGGCTAAAAATGGTTGCTCTGCGGGTACCGTGCTGCGCAGCACGACGGGGTTGACGAAATAGCCTACTTGATGCACGTGCTCGGGCCGGGAACGGCCGTTCGTCGGCGAACCTACCAAGATATCTTGCTGCCCGGTGTAGCGAGACAGCAAGATCTGGAAGGCCGCCAGCAGCGTCACATACAGCGTCACGTCGTTTTCGCGGCTGAAAGTCCGCAGCTTTGCGGCCAAATCTTGGCCCAACTGAACCGATTGCGCCGCGCCTTTAAACGATTGCACCGGTGGGCGCGGCCGGTCGGTGGGCAGATTCAGCACAGGCAGCGGCCCGTTTAGCTGCTGCTGCCAGTAGGCCCACAGCTTTTCGCCATCTTCGGCCGCCAGGTGCGCCTGTTGCTGTTCTACCACGCGGGCAAAGCTGGTGGTCAGCGGCGGCAGTGTGGCATTGGGATACGCATAAAGCAGCCCCAGTTCGTGTGCCAGCACCGCCAGCGACCAAAAGTCGGTGATAATGTGGTGAATGACAAGCAGCAGGACATGCGTGCCGCCTGGCCGCCGGCAAAGGCGCACGCGGAACAGCGCATCCTCGGCCAGATCAAAGGGGCGGTGCGCCTCTTCAGCCAGGTAAGCTTCTAACTGGTCCGGCGTCCATTGGCTGGCATCTATCTGGGCAAAATCCGCGGTGGCCTGTGGCAAAAAGCGCTGCATTAGCTGTCCGGCTTCTGTAAAAAAACGCGTGCGCAGCGAGTCATGACGCGCCACCAGCGCTTGTAATGCCTGCTCTAGTCGGGCCACGTCTAGCTGGCTGTGGATCTGCACGGCGCTGGCGATGTGATAGGCGGCGCTTTCTGGGGCAAACTGCTGCAAATACCAGAGGGCGCGCTGGCCGTAGGAGGCGGGCGCAACTGACGGTGGGAGAACGGCCGTTTCTGCCGCAGCGACCCGTGGCTCTTCCTGAAACTGGTCCAAAATCATGTCGGCCAGTTCAGCCAACGTCATGCCGCCCAGCAGGCTTGCCAGCGGAACGACAACCGCCAGATTGGTTTCGATGTGATGTTTGAGTTCAACGGCCGTTAATGAATCTATCCCAAGCTGGTTGAGCGAGCGTTGGGGCGTAAGCTGGCTGGTGGGCAGGTGTAAGATTTTGGCCGCCTGCTCCTGCAGGTAAATGGCCAATATCGACTCGCGCGCCGTGGGGTCGGGCACGGCCAGCAGGGTTTTGCGAATGAAGCTTTCCGCAACGGTCGCCGCTGGTTCGGGGGAGAGGATACTTTGCTCAACCAGCTCTAGCTCATCAGCCAGATACGCCTGGCGGCAAGCGTAGCGCTGAATCTTGCCGCTGGACGTTTTGGGAATGGTGCGGGCCTTGATCAGGGCGACAGCGTAGAGCTGGAGGCCATGCTGGCTGGAAACTGCCTGGCGGATCGTGTCGATAACGGCCGTTGCCTCAAATTGTTGGCGCGGGTCTATCTCCTGCATCACAACGAGCCGCTCTTCGCCGTCGACAGCAACAGAGAATGCCGCCCCGCAGCCGGGCCGCAAAGCAGCATGGCACTGCTCCACGCTCAGTTCAATATCCTGCGGATAATAGTTTTGCCCACGAATGATGATCAAATCTTTGAGCCGCCCGGTGATAAACAGCTCCCCGTCCTGCAAGAAACCCAGGTCACCAGTGCGCAAATATGGCCCCTTGCCGGATAATGTTGCCTGGCAAATCTCTTTCGTTGCTTCGGGCTGGTTCCAATAGCCAGCCGAGACGCTGGGTCCGGCCAGCCACACCTCGCCAATTTGCCCGGGCTGGCACGGGGTCAGGCTGGTGGGATCGACAATCGCCAACTGCTGATCGGGCGCACCCTGGCCGCAGCCGACAAGGGTGGTGGCATTAGGGTGGTTGGGGACGGCCGTAATCGCTTCGTTGCGCGCCAGGGCATCTTGTTGGTAAGCTGCCGTTACGGGCGGCTGTTTAAAATCTCCACCAGAAACAATCAGGGTGGCTTCGGCCAAACCATAGCAGGGGTAAAACGCCTCGCGGCGAAAACCGCACGGTTCAAATGCGGCCGTGAATCGCTCTATGGTCTCGGCGCGAATTGGTTCTGCGCCGTTAAAGGCCACCTGCCAATGGCTCAGATCAAGCGTGGCGCGCTGTTCTGGCGTTGTTTTGCGCACGCACAGCTCATAAGCAAAATTGGGACCGCCGCTCGAGGTGGCTTTGTACCGGGAAATTGCTTGCAGCCAGCGAAACGGCCGTTGCAAAAAGTCCAGCGGCGACATGAGCGTCACCGGGAAACCAACGTACAGCGGCTGCAAAATCCCGCCAATTAAGCCCATGTCGTGATAGGGCGGCAGCCAGATGCACCCCTGGCTTTGCGGCGTATGGCCAAAATAATGCTGAATTAAGGACGAATTGTGCAGCAGATTTTGATGCGTCAGCATCACGCCTTTGGGGGTACCGGTGGAGCCCGACGTATATTGCAGAAAGGCAATGGCATCAGGATCCAGGCCCGGATCTTGCCACGCTGCCGCGTCCGCCAATGCCGTATCGGTAGCCAGCCACTGCACTGGCGGAAAGTCAGGGCTTTGCGCCAGCAGCATCTCGGCCATCATCAAGATGGGCGAGGTGGTGAGCGCCACCAGGGGTTGGGCATCCTGCGCAATGGCCTGCAGCCGGGGAAGCGTGCGCTGGAGGGCCGACGGATCAGGCGGATAAACCGGCACGGCCGCCACACCGGCGTAAAGGCAGCCGAAGAAAGCCACAATATAGTCCAGGCCGGGTGGATAAAGCAGAAGGGCTCGCGCGGGCGTATCGACGGTTTGCTGCAAGCATACCGCAACGGCTCGCGCCCGCTCGTCTAACTGGGCATAGGTCAGGTGGTCTGCTTGCTCGTCTCCCGTCAGCAAAAAGGTGTAGAGCCTTTCGTTCGCCTTGGTGCGCGCTCTTTCCTGCAATAATTCAACAAATGTTGTGGCCTGCATTTTACTTATCATCATTAAAATTGGAGCGTTTTGTCCAGTTTTTGCTGAAACAATTCTTGCACCAGCTGAATAAATAGTTCACCGGAATAGTCGTTTTCCAGGTCTTCAGGAATATGGTGTTCGGCAACTATGGTTTGGCCGGAAAATTGCCGAATGATAGGATGGAGATAAGCGGTCAGGTGAGCCTGGGCCGGGTCGGGATCGCGTTCGATGTTAAAGGGATCGGCAATCTGGCTGAAGTCGCCGTACTCCAGAGAAATGGTGAAGTAATTTGGCTGACGGCCGAAGTCGCTTTCGGGAATGTGATCCGTTGGGACATCCCGATAATAGCAGGCTTCTTCGCCTGACTCGGGCACGACGAGCAAATCGCAAAAGTAGCCGGGCTGCAGAAATAGAGAGGAGCCCGTATTTACCCGGTCAATAATAATTTTGGTGATTGCCTGGGCCGTGGCTGGTATAGGCAAAAACGGCCACGCTTCGTTGTGGTACCTTTTTTCCAAAATGTGGCCCAGCGCCTCGATGTTGTGGCGGAATCCATGAATGAAGGCAGACATTGTCTTTTTGTAATCCCGCTGCTGCATCAGCGTACCGGCAAAATAGAGGTCTTTGACGTTCACGGACTCCCAGGCGCTTGTCTGTGCCGGAAAACGGCCGTTCAGCGCCATTTCTGGCTGGCACGTGTCGTCGAAGATGGCGGTATTCATACGAAATCCGGTGCAGACCAGAATGCGATCAAATTCAATGGTTCGGCGCTCTTCTTTGGCATGGGTGTAGATAATATCGACGATATACTTTCCATTTTCCTTTTTAATGTTCTCGATGTGGGCATCGAGGATAGCATTTTGGGACTTTAGTTGATAGGTATCCAGAAAGTTATTGTTGCGGGCACGCAGATGACCGACGAAGTGACTTTTCCAGGCCAGCTTGACCGGAGTAGGGCTGCACATATGAATCGAGGCCGTGGTGGCAATGAGGTGATCGGCCGTTTCAAAAGCAGAATTGCCTTTGCCGATTATTAATACGCGCTGATTTTTAAAATCATTTGGGTCGATTGAGCAATCAACGTAATTTTCAGCCAGTTCAATACCGGGAATGGCCGGGATATACGGTGTGTTTAGCCCGGTTGCCACGATAAGATAGCGACATGAATAATGATTACCTTTTTCATCTGATAGCAAAAAAGTGCTGTCTTGTTTCGTAACGGTGGCGACTTTTGTATCATATTGAACGTTGATATGAAGCTGATTGGCAAAATCTTCAAGATACGCTTTTAGATCGGCCGCATCGGGGAAATAGTCGTTTGTATAATTTTTTAGCAAGAGCCTCTCATCATCACTCAGAAGCGAATTCCAATCCCAACGCAGGTTCATTTCTGGGTTTCGGCAACCGGTAAATACCTTGTTAATGGAAAGCAACGTTCCATGCCTGGGAAATGCCCCGAAGAAGGTTCCTGCGCTGCTGCCAGCCTCCAGAATCAGATAGTTTCGCTTATTCTTTTTCAGGTAGTATCCAAGCTGTAGTCCTGCCGGTCCAGCACCTATGATAATGTATTCAAACTGCGAGGGAATGGTCATAAATTAAGTCCTCCGATTTCAAGTGTAGCTTCCGCTTCTGCCACCGATTGAGGCAACGATTGTCGCTCTTGCACCTGAAGCGAAGCCTATCATTGATATGCGGCCACGGAACAACAATCTGTGGGCCACCACAACGTTCTGTTTTTTGCTTGTTGAATTTGCAGAGGTTTACGTAAGCGCAAAGCGATCACACAAGGTCTTGATAGTTCAAGGTATTGGTTGGGTTGCTACGTAGCTTGACAATACTTCCTGCGGCTGACCTGTATTTTAGGCAATTGGCAAATAATCTTTGAAATTAGATTATGGCAAAATTTGCCAATTGCTCGGGTAATCGGCCCAAACGCCCATCGTCTTTCTGAAAAAGCGCTTTGCCGATTACATAACAGGCATAAGGGGATCCATGGTAAAGAAGAACTATATCGGCTTTTTTCTTGACTTTACTGAATAAACCCTACACTATTATGAGCTTTATATTTTATACTGCAACTTGTGTTATATTATATCGGCTCATGACTTTTCCGTGGAGAACAAAAAGCTTTTAGAAATAGATTCGGTCTAAATCTGTTTTTGTTCTCCTTAACGTAAACCATCCATAGCCTTTCAGTTTTCAAAATACTTTTTGTGGTTTACGTCCTTCACCCGAAGGATATGAGTTATAATAAAAAATCCTACCACAGTCGTCAGCCCGCGACTGAGAATGTTTAGAATCCTTGCGCAGCAGCCGACAAAGTGGCTCTCATTTTAGAACCATCCCCTTTATTGAGCCATACCTTTACTTAGTTACCAGTTAAAGCATTGTTGGTTTTACGGGCTATTTCTGTAACGGAAGCGATAACTTATTCAGCATGGAGGAGTGGTTAATGACACATGTAACCATCGTGGGGGCTGGACTGGTTGGGTGTCTTTTGTCGGCTTATTTAGCTCAGGCAGGGCATACTGTTACGGTTTACGAACAGGCGCCTGATCCCCGCCAGATTGCACCTAAATCAAATCGTTCGATTAGTATTACCGTGTCTGTTCGCGGTTTCCGCGCGCTGGACGAGGTGGGCATCGGGGATGCCGTGCGCCAGATGTCTGTTCCCATTTACGGCCGTATGATTCACGATTACAGTGGCCAGCAGACCTTTCAACCATACAGCACCAATCGGGAAGCCAACCATGCCATCCGCCGCCAAGACCTGCACCTGATATTGCTCAACTTTGCCGAAGCGCACGAAAGCGTTCGCTTTGTTTTTAACCACAAATGTCTGGGGGTTGATTTAGAGACGGCTACCGTAAAACTAAAAGAGAGAGCAACGGGATTAACGAAAGAGGTTCAGGCAGAGCTGCTCTTTGGCGCAGATGGCGCTTTTTCCAAAGTCCGCCTGGCCATGCAAAAGCAAAAACGCTTTAACTACAGCCAAGAATTTATCGACATTGCCTACCGCGAAATTATTCTACCCCAACCGGTGATGACCCAATTGGGGCTCGATCCCCATGCCTTCCACATCTGGCCCCGCGAAAATATGATGATGTACGGCTTTGGGGACTGTCATGGCGATTTCACCATTTCACTGGTTTTGCCCTATGAAGGAGAGGTCTCCCACCAGACGATCAACACGTTCGAGTCCCTGGACCAGCTGCTGCGAACCCAGTTCACCGATATTTTTGCCGCGGTCAAACCTTATTTGGGAAACTATTTCACCAAGCCGGTGGAACCTATGGTCACTATTCGCTGCTTCCCCTGGACGGCCGCGGGCCGTGTGGCGCTCATCGGTGATGCCAGCCATGCCGTACTGCCCTTTTATGGGCAAGGTGCCAATGCTGGCTTTGAAGATTGCTATCTTTTGATGCAAACCTTCAAGGAACATGCAAGAAACTGGCCAGCCACTTTAGAAGCCTTTCAAACTTCACGCAAGATAGATACAGATGCCCTGGCAGACCTCTGCCAGGATCACGCCACGATTTTGATGAAAGCGCTAGACGACCCGCAGTTTCAACTGCGCAAGAAAATAGAGCAAACCCTACAGCGTCTTTATCCTGAACGCACCTGCCTGTACCATAATGTGTCCTTCACCTCCCTGCCCTATGCTGAGGCGGTGCGTCGAGAACAGAGTCATCGCCAATTAGTAAACAAAATTTTGGAAATAGAGCAGATTGAGTCGAAACTAAACAGTTCGGAAATCCAAAACGTCGTACAGCCGCTCCTGTTGCCCGCTCAAAACTATGTGCAAAACAGGTTAGAAAGAGTTTCTGGCTAAAAGTGTTTTATACGCCTTACAACTATAGGCAAACCGCGGAAGATGAGAAGTAACCTGTATGAGTGAACAGTCACGGTCTAAGCTTGATTTATCGCTGGACAGATTAGAATTGCTGGACCTGTTGTTGGCAGACGAAGCAGCGCCTCTGGTTTCTGCACGAGCTGGATCCCCACAGCACTGCCTATCACATCTTTTTAGCCGTGCGCCTGGAAGGGAATTTGGACATTCCCACGCTGCACCGCAGTCTGAACGAAGTTGTTCAACGCCATGAGGTTTTGCGCACAACTTTTTCAGTGCTAGACGGCCGTCCCGTCCAGCAAATTAGCCCTGGCCTGGAGCTGCCGCTTGCGGTTGAAGATTTACAGGCAGTTCCGGCAAAGCAGCAAGACACCGAAGTTAAGCAGCGGGCCTTCGCTTCCTCACAAAAACCGTTTGACCTGGAAAATGGTCCGCTGCTGCGCTGTGGCCTGCTCAAATTGGCCCCCGCCAGCCATGTGCTGTTGCTAACCATGCACCATATCATCTCCGATGGCTGGTCGATCAACATCTTCATGCAGGAGACAACGCGCCTTTACCGGGCCTTCCGTAACCACCAGCCCTCTCCATTGCCAGAGCTAACCATACAGTATGCCGATTTTGCCCTGTGGCAAAGGGAATGGCTGCAGGGCGAAGTGCGGCAACAGCAGCTGGCATACTGGGCAGCGCACCTGGCCCAGCTCCCGCCCCTGCTCACACTGCCCACCGACCGCCCCCGCCCGCCGGTACAGCGCTACGATGGCGCAGTGCGCCGCCACCAGCTGAACCCTAACATCGTTCAGGGCCTGCGGGGGCTGGCTCGCCAAACCGGAACCACGCTCTTTATGGTGTTCCAGGCGGCTCTGGCCGTCATCCTGTGTCGCTACAGCAACCAGAAGGACATCGCCATCGGCGTGCCTGTTGCCAACCGCCACCGGCACGAAATTGAGCCACTCATCGGCTTTTTTGCCAACACGCTGGTGCTGCGCAGCAATCTTTCCGGCAATCCCACCTTTCTAGACTTTTTAGACCAGGTGCGCCAGACGGTGCTGGATGCACAGGACAATCAGGATATTCCTTTTGAAACAGTCGTTGAGCATCTACAGCCGGAGCGCAGCCTGAGCTACTCGCCCCTGTTCCAGGTGATGTTTACTTTTGACGAGGTAGATAGTGCTGACCTGGCTGAGTCGGAATTGCAAATTGAGCCGCTGGTGACGGAACAAGTCACGGCGATGTTTGATTTGAGCTTAACGGCCGTTGTCGATGACCACGGCGATGTTCGGCTGGAATGGGAGTACGCCACCGCCCTGTTCGACAACGCAACCATCGAACGGCTGGAAGCTCATTTTGATCAGCTTCTGCGCGCCATCGTGCAAAACCCGCGCCGGCCGGTGCAGGCCATTCCCCTGCTGTCTGACGCCGAGACGAAACATCTGCTGCAGACGTGGAACCGAACCCACCACGACATACCGGAAGATCGCGTCTTTCAAGAGCTCTTTGAAGCCCAGGTGGAAAAGACGCCGGGGGCGGTTGCGGCCGTTCATGATATGGAGCAGCTTACCTATGAAGCGCTCAACCAGCGCGCCAATCAGCTGGCTCACTTCCTGGTGGCCGCCGGGGTAGGCCCGGACGCCATCGTTACCCTGCTCATGGACCGCGGGCTGGATTTTTTGGTCTCGATCCTGGCCGTATTTAAAGCAGGCGGTGCTTATTTGCCGCTCGATCCAGACAATCCCCCGGCCCGCTTCCGGCAAATATTGGCCCAAAGCCGCACGAGATTCGTCCTCACCAGCCGGACGTACGAGCCGGTTTTGGCCGAATCGCTGGCAGAGATGGATGCCGATCGGCCAAACATATACCCGTTGCAAACGCTCGATTTGGCGGCGCAGCCAGCGCACAATTTAGGCCGTCGCTGCCATCCCCGCAGTCTGGCCTACGTCATCTTCACCTCCGGCTCCACCGGTCTGCCCAAGGGGGCGATGCTGGAGCATCGGGGCATGATTAATCATCTGTACGCCAAAGTTGAGGCCCTGGCCCTGACAGCAGCGGATCGCATCGCCCAAACGGCCCGGCAAAGCTTCGATATTTCTGTCTGGCAATCCCTGGTGCATTTGCTGGTTGGCGGGCAGGTCTATTTTTATAGCAATGACGTTGTCATGGATCCGGTGCAGCTCATCGCCCAGGTGCAGGCAAACCAGATAACCATACTGGAAGTGGTGCCTTCCTGGCTGCAGGTGATGCTGGACCATGAGCAGCTTCAGGATACAAACAGGCATCCTCTAGCCCAACTGCGCTGGCTGCTGGTAACGGGCGAAGCGTTTCCACCACCGCTCAGCCGTCGCTGGCTGGCGCGCTATCCGCGTATTCCGCTAATGAATGCCTACGGCCCTACTGAATGCTCCGACGACGTAACGCATTACGTTATTGACCAGATGCCGCCAGAAGGCGAAGTCATCACCCCCATTGGCACTGCCATCATCAACACGCAGCTCTATATTTTGGATGAACTGCTGCAGCCGGTGCCTGTTGGCGTGATCGGGGAGCTTTATGCCGGGGGCACCGGCGTCGGGCGCGGCTATTTGTTTGATCCGCAGAAAACGGCCGTTACCTTCATTCCCGATCCCTTCGCCAACGAATCCGGCGCCCGCTTCTACAAAACAGGAGACCAGGCACGCTATTTGGCCGACGGCCGTATCGAGTTCCTCGGTCGTTTAGACCACCAGGCCAAAATCAGAGGCTTCCGCATTGAGCTGGGGGAAATCGAAACGACTTTGCGGCGGCATCCGGCCCTCAAAGAGGCCGTTACCCTCGTCTGGAAAGAGAACAATTTACCCTACCTGGCTGCCTACATCGTGGCCGAGCCGGGCCAATCGCCCAATATCCGTGAAGTGCGTCACTTTTTGGAAGAGCGTTTGCCGGAGTACATGGTTCCGGCCACGTTCGTTGAAATGGAAGCGCTGCCGTTAACGCCCAACGGCAAGATCAACCGTCGCGCCCTTCCCCGGCCAGAATACGACACAACGGCCGATCTTGTTTTGCCGCAAACGCCGGAAGAAGAACAAATGGCCCGGCTCTGGCGTGACGTTTTGGGGCTGGAGCAGGTAGGCATACACCACAACTTCTTCGAGCTGGGCGGGCATTCCCTGCTGGCCACGCGCCTGGCGTCCGCCATTCGCCAGGCATTCCAGGTCGATTTTCCCCTGCGAGACATCTTCGCCCACAACACCATTCACGATCTGGTCCGGCACCTGAAGTCAGAGCAGTTTGCCCTGCCGCAGACCGTGCCCAACCTGGAGCCGGTGCCCCGCGATCAACCGCTGGTTGTCTCTTACGCCCAGCAGCGGCTGTGGTTTCTGGACCGCCTGGACCCGGGCAGCAGCGCCTACAACATTCCCCTGGCCATGCAAATGCACGGCAATTTGAACGTATTTGCCCTGGAGCAGGCTATTGAAACCGTCATCACCCGGCACGATGGGCTGCGCACTACGTTTGCCCTGCACGACGGGCAGCCGGTCCAGGTCATTGCGCCGCCGACGCCGCTTAACCTGGAGCTGATCGACCTGCAGGCGCTGTCGCCAGCCCAGGCAGAAGCGCGGGCCCGTGAGCTCATCAACCGGGAGGCGGAACGGCCGTTTAACCTGGAAACCGGCCCTCTCTATCGCACCTTTCTTTTAAGGCTGGCAGCCGACCGGCATGTCATCGTCGCCAACTTTCACCACATTATCTTCGATGCCTGGTCACAGGAGCTGTTCGCCCGCGAGGTGGTGACTTTGTATGATGCGTTCATCAACGATCGGGCCAATCCACTGCCCAAATTAGACATTCAATATGCCGATTTCGCCGCCTGGCAGCGTCAGTGGCTTCAGGGCCAGGTGCTAGACAGGCAGCTGGCATACTGGCGGCAAAAATTGGCCGAAGCGCCCACGGCGCTGGATCTACCCACCGACCGACCGCGCCCGCCGGTACAAACGTTTAACGGCGCCAACTACACCTTCATTATTTCGGCAGAACAACAACAAGCAATCAATGCCCTCTGCCAGCAAGAAGGCGTAACGCCTTTCATGCTGCTGCTGGCAGCCTTCAAGGTGCTGCTGGCCCGCAACAGCAACCAGACCGATATCTTGGTGGGCTCGCCCATTGCTAACCGCAACCACGCCCAGCTGGAAGGGCTCATCGGCTTTTTCGTTAACACCCTGGTACTGCGCACCGACCTGGGCCAAAACCCCACCTTCCGCCAGCTGCTTGAGCGGGTGCGCCAGACTACGCTGGAAGCGTATTCGCACCAGGACGTACCTTTCGAGCAGCTCGTGGCTCAGCTGCAGCCAGAGCGCAATCTGAGCCTCTCACCCTTTTTTCAGGTCATGCTGGTGCTGCAAAACGTGCCGGTGCAGTATGATCGCCTGGCGGGGATCGAGGTCGAGCCTTTCGATGTAGAAGAAACCACGGCAAAGTTCGACCTGACGCTGTTCCTGGAAGAGCACGCCTACGGGCTGGAAGCCAAGTTTGAATACAATACCGATCTTTTTGAGCGCGACACCATCGTCCGGCTGGCTCAACAGTTTAACCGGTTGCTGGCAGGCATTGTAGACAACCCAGACCAGCCTATTCACCAGCTGCCGCTGCTTTCGGCAGCAGAGCTTCGGCAAATCGTCGTAGAGTGGAACCAAACCGGGGCGCCGTTTCCACACGATCAATGCGTTCATGATCTGCTGGCGGCGCAGGCAGCCAAAACGCCGCAGGCCACGGCCGTTCTCTTTGAAGGGCAGCAGTTAACCTACGCCGAACTTGACCAGCGGGCAACCTGCCTGGCAGCGTATTTGCAGGCGCACGGGGTTGGGCCAGAAACGGCCGTCGCCCTTTGCGTCGACCGCTCGCTGGAAATGATCGTCGGCATCCTGGGCATCCTCAAGGCGGGCGGCGCCTACGTGCCCATCGATCCGACCTATCCGCCAGACCGAATTCGCTTCATCTTGAATGACACGCAGGCCCCCCTGCTGTTGACACAGGACCACCTGCGTCAGCAGTTTAGCGATGAAACTGACATTTTGTATCTGGATTCGCAGTGGGATATGGTGAGAGAAACGGCCGATTCCCACCAGGTTTCGCCACCAAAAGCCTATCCGCAAAACGCCATTTACGTTATTTACACTTCCGGCTCCACCGGCCAGCCCAAAGGCGTGGTGAACAGCCATCGTGGCGTCGTCAACCGGCTGCACTGGCTGCAGCAGGTAGACCCGCTCACGCCGGCCGACCGGGTGCTGCAAAAAACGCCGTTCACGTTCGACGTTTCCGTCTGGGAATTCTTCTGGCCGCTGATGACCGGGGCGACGCTGGTCATCGCCCGGCCAGATGGGCACCGCGACAGCGCCTATCTGGCTCAGCTAATTGCCGAAAATGAAATTACAACGACTCACTTTGTGCCTTCCATGCTGCAACAGTTCATTGAGGAACTGGGCCAACGGGCGCTCCCCAGCCTGAAGCGAGTCATTTGCAGCGGCGAAGCCCTTCCGCTCCATTTGCAGGCCCGCTTCCAGGAGCTCTCATCAGCCCGTCTATACAATTTATATGGCCCCACCGAAGCCTCTATTGAAGTAACCGCCTGGCTGTGCAATCAGGATAAGTCGCTGCAAACCGTTCCCATCGGTAAGCCTATCCACAACATACAAACCTACATTTTGGACCGCTACGGCGCGCCCGTACCCATTGGCGTGCCCGGTGAGCTGCATCTTGGCGGCGTGGGGCTGGCGCGCGGCTATCTAAACCGGCCAGGGCTTACGGCCGTAAGCTTTGTTCCGTTATCCGTAAACGGTAATCTGTTATCGGTATTTGGTAATCAGACCACGGATAACCGATTACCGATTACTGACCACCGCTTACCGACCACCGTATACCGTACTGGCGACCTGGCCCGCTACCGACCAGATGGCAACATCGAATTTCTGGGCCGGCTCGACCATCAGGTAAAAATTCGTGGTTTTCGCATTGAGCTGGGCGAAGTGGAAGCGGTGCTCAGCCGCCATTCTCTGGTGCGCGAATGCGTGGTTGTGGCCCACCAGGCAGCCGACGGCGACAAAAGTCTACTGGCTTATATCACTCTCAACGAAACACCGGCAGAAGACGCTGTGGACCTGTTGCGCCAGCACGTGCAGGCTGCCGTGCCCGGCTACATGGTACCCAGCCTGTTTATCACGCTGGATGCGTTTCCGCTGACCGCGAGTGGCAAAGTGGACCGCAAGCAGCTTCCGCCGCCAGATTTTATCGTCGCCCACGCCGGTGAAGTTGTGCTGCCGGCTACAGAAACGGAAGCGGCGCTGCTGCCTTTGTGGCAGGCGGCGCTGGGCCAGGAGCAAATTAGCGTAACGGCCAATTTCTTTGCCCTGGGCGGGCATTCACTGCTGGCGACCGGGCTCGTAACCGCCATCCGGAAAAAGCTGGGCCTCGAACTGCCGCTGGCAGCCCTATTTACCCACGCCACAGTGCGCGCACTGGCGGCCTACATCGACGAAAAACGGCCGCAGCTACAAAGCGATCTCGCCACTATGTTACCCGTTTCTCGCACGCAACCGCTCCCCCTCTCTTACGCGCAGCAGCGGCTCTGGTTCCTGGACCAGCTAGAAGGCCCCAGCCCCACCTATAATTTGCCCACGGCCGTTCGCCTGCAGGGCACGCTAGACATAGAAGCGCTCGGCTACGCCCTGAACACCATCGTGGCCCGCCATGAGAGTTTGCGCACCCGCTTCATTTTGGCCGACGGCCAACCCCGGCAGGAAGTTATGGCGCCGGTTGCGCTGCCCCTGCCCCTCACCAACCTGGCTGATTTGCCGCCGGAGGCACAAGAGGCGAAAGTGCGGGAATTAGTGGGCGCCGAGGCGGAACGGCCGTTTGACCTTTCGCACGATCTCATGCTGCGCGGCCAACTGCTGCGGCTGGCGGCCAACGACCATATTTTGCTGCTTACCATGCATCACATCGCCACCGACGCCTGGTCGATTGGCGTTTTGGCCCAGGAACTTAACGCCCTTTACCGCGCATATGCAGCCAAACAGCCCAATCCATTGCCGCCGCTGCCCGTTCAATACGGCGATTACGCCGTCTGGCAGCGCCAGTGGCTCCAGGGTGAGCCGCTGCAGGCCCAACTCGATTACTGGCGGCGGCAGCTGGCGGGCGAGCTGCCGGACGACTGGGCGCGGCTGCCGGCGGGGTATGTGGGTGTGCAGCGCGGCGACCCGAGGG